>SEDG01000084.1 GCA_004295885.1 Pedobacter sp.
CGAAGAGAAGCATAATCTAACCATTTTTCTACTTGTTTTGCAAGAAATGGCTCGTTATGAATGTTCCATTTAACACCAATTGAAGGACTTTTAGTGTAGCCTGCATCTGGTCCGTTTGATGAGTTGCCATCATAACGATAGGTAGCATCTAGTACATATCTCCTTTTGTAATTATAAGCAAAACTTCCAGCGAAGGCTACCGAACGCGATTGAGCAAAGTTATCAAGTGTACCTCCCAATGAAGTTACATAATTATCAACTCCAACAATTGGCCCTCTTAAATAATCGTTTACAACTTTGTTGTTCTTGATCACATCAGCCTTAAAGTTGGCAGAGTTTACTTCTGTAAAAACATAAGTAATAAAGTTATGTGCATCTTCTCCCTTATTGTCTTTAATTGAATAAATGTATTGTAATAAATTCCTATTGTAAACTACATTTTTTACACTGTTATAGGCAAATAATGAAGACCTATCGCCATTTATCGAAGCGGGTAAAAAATTATCTTCCGTACCTGTATTAAAAGTATAGTTAAAATTTGATGTTAAACTCAAGTTCTTAACAAACTCATATTTCAGCTCAATGGTGCTATTTAAATCGACAGTTTTATTATCATTATCAGTAACTACAGCACCTAAAACAGAATTTACGGCAGAGAATTGAGAGGGCGATGGTAATAAGGATGATGAAGCACCTCCTGTGGCAACACCAGTGTTTAATAATCCATTCCCACTGCCCTTTTGCTGTTTACCCAAAGCCCCGTTTATGGTAGCATATAGTTTAAACTTCTGATTAGGCATGTATTGCATATTCATCCTCAAGTTCGACCTATTGAATCCAGTATTTTCTTGAATTCCTTTTTGACCGAAATACCCGAAATTCACTTTGTAATTAAAAGCCTGATCACCTCCTGAGATATTAAGGTTATGCGTTTGATTGTAGGTGGTTCTGTAGAAGTAAGATTGCCAATCTGTAGAGTTATTGTAGTAGGCATTTAAACTATCAGCAATAAAAGCAGTACCATTTATTAAACCTAATGCATGGTAATAACTGGTATCACTCTGTAAAATTTGAGCCATGCGTAGGTTACGCTCATCAACACCACCTATTACCGAACGTAATTTTGGCACTGTGCTTACAAAGAACTGTCCGTTATAAGTAATTACTGGCACTTTTGAATTACCTCTTTTAGTGGTAATTAAGATAACCCCATAAGCACCACGAGACCCGTATAAAGCTGTTGCAGATGCATCTTTTAAGACTTCTACGTCGGCAATATCTTGTTGGGGAATCATTGAAATTGGACTTACCCCTGGACCAGCTGATTGGAAACCGTAGGTAAAGTTTTGGTTATCATCAACGGGAACACCATCGACTACGAATAATGGAGAAGTAGGTTGCAAGAAAGCCTGATTTCCAGAACCGGTAATACTGGTACTGGATAAACCACGAATGGTCATTGAACCCCTCATACCTGGCGAACCAGTATTTTGCTGAATATTTAATCCGGCAACTTTTCCCTGCAACATATCGGTAACACTGGCTACTGGAACTGCTTGTAGATCCTTACCAGAAATCTTAACGCTAGACCCTACCGAAGTTTCCTTGCTTTTGGTAACATAACCAGATGATACAGTAACCTCTTTTAGGTTATTGTAGTCGTTTTCTAACTTAACGTCTAATTTCGTTTTGCCTTGAACGCTTATCTTTATGGTTTTATAGCCGATAAAAGAAAATTCTAAAACTGCATTTTCTGGAACGGAAACAGAGTAAACACCATCAGAGTTAGTAACTCCAATAGCTTTTCTATCTAAAAAGATGTTCACGCTTGGAACGGTTCCTTGATTGTCTGAAACAGTACCGGTTACAGTCTTTTTAGTTTGTGCTTTTGCTTCTTGATTGATGCCTAAAAACAGGAACAATAAAGCAAATATGTAAATGTATCTCATCTTTGATAAATTAATTTTCAGGTTCATCTTATTATTCATTGGTGAATTTTGGACGTTCTGTTTTAAACCAGAAAATAATTGTCCAGTTACCCTGTTCGAAAATATTGAAGTTCATCCCTATCAAACCAGTTTCTTGAACGTTGCCAAAACCTTGACGATTGTATCTAAAAATAGCTTTAGCCTGCTGACCAGATGTTGTAGTATATTTTGTAGGATATGATGCTAAAGGAATTGGATAAGCTACCTCGTATTTTACAGAATCGCTGTTTTTTACCATGTTAAACCCGTGTACCACATTTACCCAGTCTGTTGCAGCAAATTTATTTGGATCAATTACCTGTTGTAATGAATCTATAAACTTAAACGACAATGAATTACCTGGAGCGTTGTTCTTTTTAAACTGAACCTCAACATCAGATAAAAACCTTCCCGTTTTCTCCCCTCTAATGTTGCTTATCAAGGATGGAAATACTCCAGTTGTGATCGCTTGGCCAGTTGTTGAGTTTAAGTTAGATGGTTCAAACGGGCGTTCTTTAAAGGGGCGTAACTTCATATCCTTAAAAAAACGACGACCACCCGAGTTAGATACTTCAACATCAAACACATAACCTGAATCTGGCTGCGCTCTAACGAAATTGGAATTAGCTTTATTCCACATTAAAAACTGACCAGAATGTTCGCGAATTTCAAACAACTGATGATTTTCTGTTTTACGCTTGGCTTCTATTTCAGCAATAGATTTCTCCGTTCCATCATAAGCCGATTTCCAAACTTGCACAGGAAAGTATTCTGTTAATTCTGGTGCTGGCTCTCCAGTAAACCTTCGCATGTTTACAATTTTAAAGTCAAGCGGCACAGAAGAACTTCCTACAAAAAAATTGTCTGAAAACAATGTATTACGACCTAATACGGGTTGATAGGTTAATTGTGTAAACTGTGAATCTTTTCCTAATGATAGTCTTTCATCCGGAATATTCTTTTTACAAGCTGTGATCAGTGCGAAACTTAAAACTATTAAGCTCGCTAATGATAAATATTTTCTCTTATTCATTATCTTAAATCTTATTGATTAACAAAGTCTACGAATTCGTTGAAACCAAAATCATGCAATGGTGCCAATATGTTAATTACACCATTTTTGGCTTTAATATTTACAGCGTTGGTATTAGTTCTTTGCCAATATTTTTCGAAAATACTGTTCTTCGGATCGCTGAAAATTATAGATTGCGGCCCGCCTTGTACAAAGCCCGAGGCATTTAATTTATCATATTTAATATGCATTGGATAGTTATAAAACACACTGATATACAAAGCGCCATCAGCAAATGGAGCGTAGGCGTCTGTAGTTCTAGCACCTCTTATGATATAACTGGTGGTAAGAATATGCAACGCCAACGGATTACAATCTTTCAAATACAATGGCGTTTTGCCTTGGCTTTTTCTTAAAATATTTAAGTTTTTAACAACTGCTTGAAAGCTTTCATTTGTGGGTGCAAAAAGAGTGATGCTATTGTTAGTTAAGGTGTCCCTTAAATCAGGTAATCTATCTAAAACCAACAGTAATGAGTCGAAAGTATTAGGTTGTGCTTTTAAATAAGCTAGCACCGTTCCATTAAATTCCTTTACATTATTTTTATAATCGTAATATTCCGAATCCTTTTTGCAAGCAGTGAAGGTCATGCCTATTAAAACCAATAACATAATTGGCCACTGCATTAATTTTCTATTTCTTTTAATCATCTTATTTTAAATGAGTGAACCACTAATTCCAATATGGATTTTGTTTAATTTGAGAATTGGCGTTTAAGATATCTCTTGATATTGGCCAATAAATTCCACCGTTTGCTATTAATGCATTAAATGCTGGATTATTCTTTTTGATTTTGTTGTAACGAACGATATCATACCAACGCCATCCCTCTCCCATTAATTCCCTTCTTCTTTCTGCAAAAATGGCATCTATCAAATCTGCTGATGAACTTGATAAATATGGCAATGTCCCTCTTTGAGAGGCAGCTTGGTTAAGTGCATTTATGGCATCGTTACGTAGTCCCAGAACAGCTAAGGCTTCTGCCCTCAGCAGTGTTATTTCCTCAATTCTTGTAAATAATACTGCAGAAGTGAAAAAGGCTAAATTGCCACTGGTTTGAGCCGCACCAATTACCTTAATCTTGCTAAACAATGGACGTTCGGTATTATAATTCGTAAAATAATTTGCACGTACTAAACCTGTTAATGGATCAATGCTGAAACGTAAATCATTGTTATCAGTAAATACTTTTCTAATGGTATCCTTTGGCACAAAAATCTCTGGAGATTCTTTTAAAATGATTGGTTTTGCTAGTGTTAATTGCTCTAAGTGACCATTAGCTGTAGCTTCACCATTACCATATTCAAATCCAAACCCAACAATTTGTACGGCACGTTTAAATGCGAAAGGACTATACGCATTCACATTTTCTGTCAGCTCGTCTGTAGTAATGTACTTCACTCCAAAACTTCCATCGCCATTCAGTTGTGACATATTATCCAAGAAGAATTTTGTATAAACTTCGCAGTCTAGATAGTTGCCTTGCCAAGCTGCAATGTGTGCCAGAATCGCATAACCTGATAATTTCGTTAACAACAATCCATTCCAAGTAGACCAACCACTTCCGTAATACAAGCCCGGAAGAAGTGGATCTGAACCACCATATCTATAAGGTAATACCTTAACTGCTAACAGGAGTTCTGACGTTGCAAAAGCTAAAACCTTGTCTTTAGATGCTCTTGGGTGTGTAGTAAAATCTCCATCATGAGAAGTAATCAGCAACGGCACATCTCCCCAAATACGTACCATATAAAAATAAGCAAAAGCTCTCATTGCTCTAGCTTGCGCAACATCTGCTTGGTTATTGATTGGCGTATAACGGGGATCTTTGGCAACAATTTCACGTGAGCGTTCTATAAACAAACTTGCTGCGTTGATAACCGAATAAAATCGTCTCCAGTTGGTAATACTATTCATTACTGGGTAAGAGGCGTTTAATTGTCCGTCAATTATTGCTTTTAAATCTGAGCGACTGGTTGATACAAAGTCTCCTTTTCTCAAATCGCCCATTAACCAATGCGTGTTATCGGCCACCATGGCGGTGCGCATTAAAGTGTATATTCCAATTAATGCGCCTTTTGCGTCTTCTTGGTTTTTCCATAAATTTTCTTCGGCTGCCAATCTTGTAGATTGTACATCGAGTATTTTTTTACATGAAAAATTAGAAGTTAGAAGCGTAGATAACAATAGCGTAATTAAAATCTTATTTAATTTAACGCCTTTATATTTTAATGATCTCATAATATGCGTTCCTATAAATCTAATTTCAAACCAAAGGTGAAAGTTCTGGCAATTGGTAAACTGGTACCATCGTAATTACCATTGTAGTTAATCAATTCAGGATCTTTGCCCGAGAAACTTGTAATGGTTAATAAATTGCTTCCTGTTAAGTATAAATAAGCTCTTCGGAAACCTAACTTAGCATTGGTTATAAATTTGGTTTTTGTTAAATCGTACCCAATGGTTACCGAACGAAGTTTAATGAAGGAAGCATCTTCTAGGAACAAATCTTGATCTTTGCGATAAGGAATTACGTTGCTCCATACATTATAAATTGGATAGCTCTTCACATTAGTAGTAGTTTGCCAGCTCGTAATCTCTTTAACAGAGTTGATGTCGCTTGCAGATTCTCTATTTACAAAATCATATCTAGCAGCATCAAACTGATTAATTGCTTTTTGGCCTAACGCGAAGAAGAAATGGAAATTCAAATCAAAGTTTTTGTAACTGAAATCATTAATCCAACCTCCAACAACTTTTGGCATTCTGTTTCCGGTAAATTGCTTGTCAGCATCGGTAACATTGTAATCACCATTATAATCAACCCATTTCGGATCACCTGCCTTAAGCGCCAAACCATTAAAAGTTAATTTCTGTCCACTTGCGGAGTTCGTTGGCACTTCAGCATCCGAATTGTAAATTCCATTATTGGTGTATAACCAATAGGCTCCAACCGATTCGCCTACCTTTAACTTGTTGTTACCAATTACCAATTCGTTTAATCCTTCAGGCAATGCCGATAATTCGTTTTTGTTGTAGTTTAAATTAAGTGCAGTGGTCCAGCTTAGTGCCTTTTCATTCTGAAGGATATTTCCTGTAAAGGTTAAGTCGATTCCCTTGTTATTAATCTCCATTCCATTCTTGTAAATGCTTGCGTAACCACTTTCTGCAGATAATGGAATGTTTAACAGTTGATTTTTGTCGTCACGATTGTAAAGTACCAATGCAGCACTTAGCCTATTATTTAAAACGGCAGTTGATGCAGAGATATTCAAACGATCTGTATAAGGTAGCGTTACACCATAACCAACCCAACCAGTATTATATGGACGAGAGATACCTTGAAAACCACCAAAAGTTGGAATAGTTGGTTCTTCATTCCAACCATATTCAGTTCTATACTGCGGACCAGCACCAAAACGGTCATCTAAGTAAATCTTAGCTGTTCTAGCCCAAGATGCGCCTATTGTTAACTCATTAAAAAACTTATTTTCTTTTAATAACTGATTCTTTAAATTCCAGTCTGCACTAAATGCCGGTGTGGTAAGCCAACGACTATCTGGTTGCCCATTTGATGACCCATCTCTTCTAACGATGGCCCCGAAACTTAACAAATCCTTGTATTTATATTTAATGTTACCAAAAAATGAAATCAAGCCATTTTTCATTTTATCTGAGTATCTAAACAAATAGAAATTATCTATTGCGTTTAAATAATCGTCATGGGTTTGATCTCCATCTACAACATTGATTTTAATAAAGTCACTGTTTCCATTATAACCTCTGGCATAATTGTACTTATAGGCATCTGCTTGTAATGATTGACCTAATTCAAATTCAAAAGCATGATCTTTATTAATTTCATAACCATAGCTCAACAAGTTATTTAGCCCAAATCGTTGGTTGTAGCCAAAAAAACCAGACACATAATTAACACCATCCATCAATGTAGTTGGATAAAATGCATCTCTCAGTCCTTCGTTATAATCAAATACAACTGCAGTATTGAAGTTTAATTTAGGCATCACTTGTAAGTTTAGAGACAAGGACCCGTTTAAAAGGTTGTTTCTGTTATCGTCTACAACTTTTGAATATTCATTTAAGAACAGATTATAATTATCCTTATTGGGAGATAATGGATTAGAAAAGTCTGGCAGGTATCTTACTTCAGCAAATCGATCACGTAAACTTTTATTTCTATTTCTATCCATCCTTGCAGCATTTAAGAAACTAGAAACGGTCATCCATTTGAAAGGCATCATGTTAATGTTAAAAAATGCGTTGTATTTGCTCAATGCAGTTTCATCAGCATTGCTAGCACTTTTAGAGCCAGTACCGTAAAACCTAAAATTTGCACGCTCGTTACCACCAGTAATGCCCAAATTTGCACCATAAATTTGTGTGTTCTTATAGTAAAGGTCGTTCCAGTTAGATTTGCCGAAATAATCTAGATTAGTAGAATCTCTTAAGAAGCTTGCATAATTGTCATAGTTAGCCTTGGTAGCATATTTTTTATAGAATGGTGTACGGAAGTTATTCTCGAAGACTCCATTAACAGTTTGAACATTACCAGCAGGGACAATACCAACATAAGAGTTTAAACTAATTTCCCTCAAACCACTCTTGGCCGATTTTGTGGTAATCCAGACAGCACCATTGGCTGCATTCGGCCCAAGTTTAGCTAATGATATAGGATCTTTTATTACAACAATGGATTCTATATTATCTACATCGATGTTGGCTAATAGATTGGTAGCTGGCCCAATTCTATTGTAATCGTACTTTTGCACATCGTAGGCAAAAGGATTATCCTGCACCAAGTAAACACCATTTAAATAAACAGCAGGCTGCACATTGTAAATGTCTTTCTTGGTAAAAATTGGGGCAGATGTGCCATGAATAATCATACTTTGTTCAGTACCAGGCTCACCATTGGTTTCTTGTACATATAGACCAGTGATGTTGCCTTTTAACATCTGCTGTAATGATAAATTAGGGATAGCCCGTGATGAGCCAACCCTCAAAGTATCAACCTTACCTTTAAACTGGTAACTAAATTTGGTGCTCGCACCTTGTCCATTCTTTTTAGAAGTATCCGAAGCCTTAGTTAGTTTATTCTTCTTATTGGTATCAATAACAAGGACAAGTTTATTTTCTAAATCGGCTTTAATTGTAAAGACAAGTTTCAGGGAACGTGTTTTAACACTAGCCTTAGCATTCGGAAAACCAAAAAAAGATAACATCAAGGCGCAGAAAATGCTTGTAATGATTTTAACCATTTGGATTAGTTTATTAAGTTTTTATTTGATATTAAATGATGTCGCTTAAAGATTTGCAACACCTTGCATCTACGTGAGACGGTGTAGAATAATAATT
>SEDG01000622.1 GCA_004295885.1 Pedobacter sp.
ATACGGACATAATCTGTGGGAGGTAGTCCCTCAAATAATTCAGTTATGGTGCTCATGGTTAATGCCTGCTGCTCATTAAAGTAGTGAATGGTAATTATGCCAGCAATTTTGTAGACGCAAGCTATCTGATCTGCCTCCACGCCCAATTCTTTGAAGCTAAAATCCCTTAAAGAAACAGGTGCATCTTTAATCTTCTCTAACCGCTCTAAAGTGCGCAGCTGGAGCAAAGCAGAAAAGGCAGGCCGCACGTTATTCTTATAAAAGGCCAATGTTTTTAAACGACCAGCTAGCTTACGGTTCTCGAAATGGTAAAAAGGATTAATTATTAATAGGTAAACTACTATTAAAATAAAATCTATTTCGAAAAAATTACTGGTGGTTAAACTCTCGTCTTTAAGCAAAAAAAAGAACTGCGCCATAATCAAATCAAAGGCAATTGGTATTAAAACCCCAAGGCCTATTTTGCAAAGTAGCATTAGTGTTTTATTGCCTAAAACCCAGCGCTTAAACAAAACATAGTGCAACTCATGGATATAAATGGTCAACAATGTGGCCATGACCAATGTAAACAAAAAAGCAGGCACAAAATCTGGTGCGAGTATCACACCCAAAAAGCCATAACCAGAGTTAATAGCAACCAACACATAAGAAAGACACAGCAAAACAGTAATACTGTATTTTTTGGGATGGAACGGACTTTTAAAGAAGTTCCCTATCATAGATTTCAAATTCATAACGATAACGATTTGGATCGACAAATAGGGATAACCAAGTTTAAGCAAATGAAAAACAAAATGCAAATTTTTTGTAAGCCCAGCTCTAGCTCCGAAAAAAACCCATACATTTTGTATGAGTTTTTATATTATTCGCTAAAAAAGGCTTCAAAACGGGAAGTTTTGGCCACTCCCGAGCTCAAAAGCCATATTTTCTCTTGTAAAAGGCCTTGAGACGCTATAGTTTTAGGGCAACTAAATTTAATTTAAACAAACAAACTATGCTTATGAACAAGTTTCCTTTTACCCCCGAGGGGGTAGCGGCCATGTGCCAACATTTTTTCGCTTTAGATAATGTTGCCTTGCAAGATGCTGCCAAAACGCTAGGACAGGACTTCCCTACCTGGGTACAAAACACCTTTGTGTTAACAGAACGACAGGTAAGCTACCTGAACAAAATCGCACCCACCGTTACCAACTTCATGGCCGCAAACGCATCTTTTGCCCTAGCCAATAGGCGCAACATTACCCTAGCAAAAGAGGTAGAACCTGAGCCAGAACCAAGCGACAGTAAAATTACCAAACCCAAGAGTACCTTGGCGGCACAAATTTTACCCGACGGCACTTATACTGCCGAAGGCGAATTAACCATACAAATTACTTATTAAAAAAACCCTTCAGATACCGAAACAGTCAAACAAACAGCCAGGTTGCTTAGTGCTTGAGCAACCTGGTTTTTTCCATTTGTACACGTTTAAACGACAATGGCTATGATCTCACACAGCACAACGAATACCCTCAAGTTTCATTTACAAATCTTAGGCGCACTAAAACCAGAGGCATGGCTCCAAATAGAACAGCTAAAACGTTCCCTTCAATTAAAACCCAACGAAAGTTATATCAGAAAAGAAGGTTGCCTAGCTTATGTGGCCCAAGGTATACTTAAAGAATATGACCCATCATACCGTAAAAGGCCTGCCATTATCAATTTTATTGGAACTGACCAATGTTTTGTGACCAGGAAACAAAATCAACACAATTATATAAAGGCATGCACGCCCACTCTTCTCTATTACTGGGA
>SEDG01000085.1 GCA_004295885.1 Pedobacter sp.
GCAAAGTGGCATAAAAAAGTGGGCGATAAAGTTAAAAGCGGTGATGTTTTAGCCGAAGTAGAGACTGATAAAGCTACGATGGATTTAGAATCTTACTGGGATGGAACGTTATTATTTGTGGGCGTTGAAGAAGGTAAGGCTGTTCCAGTTGACGCTGTGATTGCCGTTATTGGTGCAGCAGGCGAAGATTATAAAGCTGCTTTGGAGGCTGAAAGTGGTGCTGCAACTGCAGAGCCTCCGAAAACTGAAGAAGCTCCAAAGGAAGAAGCAAAAACTGAAGCTCCTGCTCAAGGTGGTGGTTTAAGTGAAGAAGAATTAAGCAAAAAAGGCGTAACGGTAATTCGCATGCCTTTATTAAGTGATACAATGACTGAGGGCGTTATCGCCGAATGGCATAAAAAAGTTGGTGATAAAGTTAAGGATGATGACATTTTAGCTGACGTAGAAACCGATAAGGCTACTATGGAAGTAATGGGTTATGCAACTGGAACTTTATTACACGTTGGTGTTAATAAAGGTGAGGCTGCAAAAGTAAACGGTATCATCGCTATCGTTGGTCCAGAAGGAACAGATATTTCATCTATTTTAGCTGGCGGTTCGGGGTCTGGAAGTCCGAAGTCCGAAAGTCCGAAAGCTGAAAATAAAGAGTCAGAAAAGTCTGAAAGTCCAAAAGAAGAAGAAAAAGCTCAAGTAGTTTCTAATGCAAATGGTGGTCGTATCATCGCATCGCCTTTGGCTAAGAAAATTGCAAAGGATAAAGGAATAGATTTAGCACAAGTTGCCGGTAGTGCAGAAGGTGGTCGTATCATTAAAAAGGATATCGAAAACTTTAAACCTGCTGCAGCGCCTGCAAGAACTGATGCGCCTGCAAGTTCAGAAAAACCTGCTGCTGCGGCACCTGTAATTCCAACTTATGTTGGCGAGGTTAAATTCACTGAACAACCAGTTTCGCAAATGCGTAAAGTAATTGCAAAACGTTTGGCAGAAAGTTTATTTACAGCTCCACATTTCTACTTAACCGTAAGTATTGACATGGACGGCGCTATGGCTGCTCGTACAGCAATCAACACTGTTGCTCCTGTAAAAGTTTCTTTTAACGATATCGTGATTAAGGCTGTAGCTATCGCATTGAAAAAACATCCAGCTGTTAACTCATCATGGGGTGGAGATAAAATCCGTTTCAACGAGCATACTAACATTGGTGTGGCTATGGCTGTTGAAGACGGTTTATTGGTGCCAGTTGTTCGTTTTGCAGATGGTAAATCATTATCTCACATTTCTGCGGAAGTAAAAGATTTTGGCGCCAAAGCAAAAGCTAAAAAACTACAACCAGCAGACTGGGAAGGTTCAACTTTCACAGTTTCTAATTTAGGTATGTTTGGTATTGATGAGTTTACGTCAATCATTAATTCTCCTGATGGAGCTATTTTATCTGTGGGCGCTATCCAAGCAGTTCCAGTAGTTAAAAATGGTGCAGTGGTTCCAGGTAACGTGATGAAATTAACTTTAGGTTGTGATCACCGTGTGGTTGATGGTGCAACTGGAGCTCAATTCTTACAAACCTTATCACAAATATTTTTTTCTCTGCAAAATCTTGGACATTACTAAGCCTACTATTCGGTTATGGCTTCGCTGTACTAATGAACAACGTTAAGGAGAAAGGGCATAATCCCTATGGCTTTTTCGCAGGGAGGATGTTTTGGCTTTTAGTTTTGGCATTTATAAACAGCGCAATGTTTTTTGGGGATATATTAAAAGACTACGCAGTTATGGGACTTTTACTGTTAATTTTTTACCGTAGTTCTGCTAAAACCACCTTTATTACAAGTATGGTTTTACTAATAGCCGTACCTCCAGTCGCCGCTTTCGTGGGCGCTTTAAAAGATACCTCGTGGGATGAGGTTGTTAAATTATTTCCCCTGTACCAAAGTCGCAATTTACTTGATGTGTTAACCTTTGGTTTAAAGGCAACCTACTTTGGCGAAATGATTTTAAAGGGCTATTTGTACACCGTTCATTTGGTCATGTTCTGCTGTATGTTATGGGGTTTCACTTTATATAAAATTAATTTTTTCGGGAAGCTTAAAGACAATAAAAAATATATTATTCGTGCCTTCTGGATATCGTTGGCTATAGCTATCTTTTTAAATGTGTTCTTTTTAATCTATTCTAATCAGAAATGGGTTTTCTTAAAGCATTTTAAACTGAGGTATTATTTGATACTGAGCTCAATGATTTTTATTGCAAGTGGTATGTGTTGGATATTTATTGCAGGCAAATTGAAAACACTATTCGAACATTTCGCCATTATGGGAAAAATGACGTTGACAAATTATATGACGCAAAATTTGATTGGTATGTTGGTTTTTTCTGGCTTCGGATTAGGGATTTGGAATACCAAGCCGCTTTGGTTTTATTTGTTGTTGGCGTTGGTTGTCTATATCGTTCAAATTTTTATTAGCAAATGGTGGTTGTCTAAGTACAATTACGGTCCGATTGAATGGGTTTGGCGACAACTGAGTTACAGGAAAAGATTGCCGTTGAGAAAGGTTAGTGGGAAATAGAAAATAGGTAATGGGAAATTGATATGTACAGTACCTTGCATAATTTGTACGATTATTCGGAAGGCTAAGTTAACTGGCCCTAACAGCAGCAAATACAAAGTTTAACTAAGTAAAGCGGATGGCAGGACTGACTTTGTGTTTTGCAATCATTTGCGCTTCTAAACCAATATTTAATCCTTGTTCCTTGCTCTTTAATCTTTTTTGTACTTTTGCGCCATGTCTATTACTAAGCCAAGTTTACCAAAAGGAACAAGAGATTTTTCGCCGCAAGAAATGGTGAAACGTAATTATATTTTCGATACCATTAAAACGGTTTTTAAAAAGTATGGTTATGCCGAAATACAAACACCGAGTATGGAAAATCTGCAAACCTTAACCGGCAAATATGGTGATGAAGGTGATAAACTGATTTTTAAAGTTTTAAATTCAGGCGATTTTTTGGGTAAGGTTGACCAAGAGTTACTCGCAACCCGTAACTCACAACTCGTAACTTCTAAAGTTTCCGAGAAAGCACTTCGCTACGATTTAACTGTACCATTTGCTCGTTACGTGGTGATGCACCAAAGTGAGATTTCCTTTCCCTTCAAGCGTTTTCAAGTGCAACCAGTTTGGAGGGCGGATAGACCACAAAAAGGCCGTTATAGAGAGTTTTACCAATGTGATGCAGATGTGGTAGGTTCGCCGTCTTTATTAAATGAGGCAGAATTTATTTTAATTTATCACGAAGCTTTAACCAACTTAGGTTTAAAGGACTTCGATATTAAAATCAATAACCGTAAAATATTATCAGGCATAGCCGAAATTATTGGTAAGCCAGAATTGATTGTTGACATGACGGTAGCCATAGATAAGCTGGATAAAATTGGTTTTGAAGGCGTAACTAAAGAATTGATTGAACGTGGTTTTACTACAGAAGACATTCAAAAATTAGAGCCCGTAATCATGTTGAAAGGTTCGAATGTTGAAAAGTTGGAAAGTTTGAAAACCGTTCTAGCAAGCTCAACGACCGGCTTAAGAGGTATTGAAGAGATAGAAAAAGTATTCGGTTATGTAAGCCATCTCACATCTCATATCTCACATCTCAAATCTCATATAGAACTTGATATCACCTTGGCTCGTGGTTTAAACTACTACACTGGCTGTATCTTTGAGGTAAAAACTAATGAAGTTGCCATGGGAAGTATTGGTGGCGGCGGTCGTTATGACGACTTAACAGGGATGTTCGGGCTTAAAGATTTAACAGGTGTTGGAATTTCTTTTGGCGCAGATAGAATTTACGATGTTTTAGAAGAGTTAAACTTGTTTCCTGCTTCTGCAGCACAAGGCACAAAAGTGTTAATTAGTAATTTTGATGAAACAGCAGAGCTTTATGCTTTGCCTATCTTGCAACAATTAAGAACAGCAAATATTTCAGCAGAGTTATATCCATCATCAGCAAAGCTTAAAAAGCAAATGAGCTATGCAGATGATAAGAATATTCCTTATGTGGTTTTAATCGGTGGTGATGAAATGGAAAGTGGTTTGCTAACTTTAAAAGATATGCAAAGTGGTGAGCAACAAAAATTAGATGTTAAAGCCATTATTGGACAATTATGCTAAAGGGCTTAACATTATGGGATTAAGATGATTAAGAAAATCACTTAATGTCTGTAATTAGATTTGTCCTCGCAGAATTTGGGGAGACAGTTACAAATGTTATGGTCCAGGCAAATAATTATTACACTCACTGAATAACATCTTTATTTGCCCTATTCTTTCTTTTTCTTATTATTTGACATAATGTCACGGCTATAGTAGTTTCAGTAGGTTCTACCGGGCATCATTTAACCTCAGGGTATTTCTACTTCGATAAACCTTCATTATAAACCCATTTAACGTCTGTATTAAGTCCGACTTTTACTAAAAATATATGGACTTACTATGGACTATATATGGACCTACTATGGACTTACCTTGAATGAATCAACGTTAAACTATGGTCATTTGTACCATTAAAGAACCTGTACAAGTTATTGTTAAACCGCAGTTGCTTTGATTGTAATTCCTTTGGAGGTGTTGTTAATGATTAGTAATGGAGAAAGGGATTTTCTCGGTTCGTTTAGCATTCGAAAATTTGGTAAAAGCAAAATCACTAATATTTGGTCTTCATAAAGCTATCTAGGTTTTTCATTGCTTGTGCAGTAACTTTCTTTCTTAAAAATGGCGTCCATCCTAAAAGCAGACCTTTGATTCCCAAAGCTTGGGTAGACCAAGTATGGAAATTGAAACTGTCTGTATGTTTAATGATTTTTCCGTTTTCGATTTCAAAAGTAGCCTCAATGTTATTAACTACTTTTTTGCCAGTGGCAGAAAAGGTATAGTAAGCATCCCAATGTGCTTTTACGTGATGTTCATCGCCAGAGATATTGCTAAACTCTAATCGTAAATCTTTCCCTTTTGAAATCAACATTTCCCACATAGCCTTTACTTGTTGGGTATTAAGGTTTTTGAAAATGGCATCGTTAAAGACTGCATTATCAGCATAACAAGCCTGCATCCCCTTATAATCCTTGTTCTTAAAACTTGTATAAAAACTTTGGATTAGTTGTTCGTTCTCTGTCATCACAATTAGATTTGCATAAATGTATGCAAAAATTCACCCAAAAAAATTTAGTAAGTTTTTCCCGCTAGGATACCTTCGATTTTATCCAACAAATCATCAATATCAAAAGGCTTTGCTAAAAAACCATTTGGTTTGTAGGTTGTGTTCTGTTGAATGGTTTCTGAAGTATATTTTGCAGAAATCATTAAAACAGGAATGTTTGCAGTTTTTTGATTGTTGCGCAGTTGGCCTAGCAATTCGCGACCATCGCCATCGGGTAACATGATATCTAAAATCATTAAATCGGGCTTAAAATCATCGATATGTTTCATCATATCAACACTTTTATTTAAGCCAGCAACTTTATATGCCTCACTTTGCAGTACCAAAGTGATTACATCTAAAATGGCGTGATTGTCTTCGATAACTAAAATGTTTTTGAACTTCGATTTGTTTGCCAAGGCGATAATTTTTTACACAAATATATTTAATGCAATGATAACTTTTGCAAAAATTATTTGTCAATTTAAAGCAGTAAATTTATTGTCAGATATTGCGATAAGAAGAACAATTCTACCCTAATTATATTTTACTAAAAACAATTTAACATGAAAAGAAATGCAACTGCCGTTTGGAATGGCACAGGAAAAGACGGAAAAGGAACACTAACCACACAAAGTGGAACATTAAGTAATACACAATATTCTTTCAAAAGTCGTTTTGAAGAAGGTGTGGGTACAAACCCTGAAGAGTTAATTGCTGCAGCACACTCAGGTTGCTTTACCATGAAATTGAGTTTTAATATTTCAGCAGAAAATATTACTCCAGAAGATATCACCACCAAAGCTATTGTAGATTTAAATCCTGAAAAAGGTGAAATTGTAGGTATACATCTTGAAGTTAAAGTAAAGGCAGCAGGTTTATCACAAGAGAAATTTGATGAATTGGTAGCTGATGCAAAAGCGAATTGCCCAATCTCTAAATTAATGAATGCGCCCATTACAATTGAAGCAGAGTTGTTATAGCCAATATAATTCTGATAGTTAAACGTCAATCAACAAAATGATTGGCGTTTTTTATTTCACAATTTTTAACATTAAAGCGGTTTAAATAATATTAACTTTGGTTGTCATCTTATGCGATGATATTAAAATTTTATGAAGAAAGCCTTTTTAGTAATTGCCCTGCTTTTAGTTAGCACAGTTGGATTTTCACAAAACGTATTGAGATTGTTTAGCAAAGCCAATTCGTTTTTTATTTATATGGCAGAAGCAAAATATGATTCAGCGCACTTATTTTTTGATGAAGCTGAAAAGGCAAAAATTACTCCTGATAATTTAAACAAACTCTGGGATAATATCACTACAGGTATAGGTAAACCAGAAACTTTAGATGCAATCTCAAGTAAAGTTCAAGGAGATTTTTATGCTGTTACTGTTGAAGGTAAATTTGAAAAAGCAGAGCAAAACTTTGTTTTAATGTTTAACAAAGGCGAGAAAATTGTTGGCCTATTTATGCCTCCAAAAGCTGCAGTGTATACAAAACCTACTTATGCAGACACTGCTTTGTACACCGAAAAATCTGTCTATTTGCAAACTCCTGGGCATCAGTTAGCAGCGATAATAACCACGCCAAAAAATAAGATAAACTTCCCAGTTGTTGTTTTGGTTCATGGCTCTGGCCCTGGTGATATGGATGAAACTGTTGGTCCGAATAAACCATTTAAAGATATTGCAACAGGCTTGGCTTCTAAAGGTATAGCCAGCATACGTTACGTGAAAAGAACCTTAGTTTACGCTGGGGAGTTTAATAAATCCTTTACGGTTAAGGAAGAAGTAACCGATGATGCGCTTGCAGCAATTGCAATGGCAAAAACGATAACTGGTGCCGACCAAAAAAGCATTTACGTTTTAGGGCATAGTTTAGGCGGAATGTTGGCGCCACGTTTGGCAACACTCGCTCCAAGTTTAAAGGGAATTATTTTAGCAGCTGCGCCAGCAAGGAAATTAGGGGATATCATCATAGACCAAAACAAATATATTGTTGAGCTTGCAAAAGATACCACGAAAGCAACGCAAGTAAAATTAGCAGAGGCGATAAAAGAAATTGAAGTTGCTAAATTGGTTAAACTGGCTCCAAATATGAAGCCTGATTCTATTATCTTAGGTTTGCCAGCTGCTTATTGGGTTGACTTAAATGTTTACGACCAAGTAGCGACAGCTAAGAAACTAAAACAACGCATTTTGGTTTTTCAAGGAGGAAATGATTTTCAAGTTGCCATGGCAGATTACAATGTCTGGAATGCTGCTTTGGGTAAATCAGCAAATGCAAAAGTTAAACTTTATCCAGAAATAAACCATTTGTTAAGTCCACAAACAGAGAAAGCCTATACGCAACAATATCAAGTTCCTGTAAACGTTTCCGAACAATTGATTAACGATATTGCACTTTGGATAAGCGGTAAATAACTATTAGTTAATCATCTATTAGAATTTTGCTTATTTAATTGTACCTTTGCACAAAAATTGTTTCCCTGTAGTTTGCGTTTTAATTATTTGCAATCGTTTCATAAACAATAACATATAAAAAGGTTTATGAAGAAAGTTGGAGATTACAGAAAAACATTAGGCGTTACTAAAGCTACAGAGCTAAAAGAAATCAAGAGTATTTACAGAGGCTTGATGAAAGATTGGCATCCTGATAAGTTCAGTTCAGATGCTGAAAAACACTTAGAAGCAGAAGAAAAAAGCAAGGAAATTATTGAAGCTTATAACTTTTTGTTAAGCATTGCACCAGAAACTTTGGAGCACGCTAAAGATGAGTATATCCAAACTACAACTACCTCTAACATTCAAGATTTTCAGTTTAAAGATGCAATTTTACGTATCGATTTCTTTGATGGTAGTGCTTACGAATATTTTGATGTGCCAAGAGCGATGTACATTAAATTGGTAAATGCTGATTCTCCAGGAAGATTTGCAAGAAGACACATTTTTAATGCTTTCCCTTATCGTAACGTAGCAAAATTAGCTACAGCGTAAAAGTTCATTAGTCGTTAGTTTCCCGATGGATCGGGATTTCGCTTCGCTCAACATTGAGCTTGCATTATATTTTAACATTAAGAAGTTAAGTTGATTAGGCTTAATTTTTCTTAATTTCTTAATGTTTAATTTCTGCATACACTAGCCAATTTTCAATCTTGAATTGGTAGCTTAAAATTTCAGCTACATTTTTGCTTTCTACTTGCTTCCAGTCTAAAAGTTCTTCAATGAACGCTGGCTTTTCAAAACCACTTGTCAAACAAGCTTGAGTGTAAAACTCTTTTCTAGAAGGATGGCTCGGTGTTACGCCATGGTAAATATTTCCGAAAGCTTTTTGTTGGATAATTGCTTTTGTAATGCCCATACAATCGTCTAAATGGATTAAATTGATTGGTGCTAAACCATTGGCGATATCGGTTTTACCTGCAAAATGTTTGGCTAAATTTCTTTCTGGTCCAATTAATCCCGCAAAGCGGATGATGGTTGTACTGAAAGCTTGGTTTTCTTTTAAAACTTTCTCTGCTGCTAATAGTACTTGTCCTGCTGTCGTATTTGGTTCTGGGATAGTTTCTTCATCAACTATAAAATTTCCATTTTGGAAAATGCCAGTAGAACTGATGAAAATAACTTGCTTCACTTTAGCTTTTTCGGCAGCTAACGCGATGTTTCTAATCTTGCCTGGATAATCTGCCTGCGCATTTCTTTTTGGAGGAATGCTGATGATTAAAATAGCACAGTTAAAGAAAGATTCATCGTAATTGACAGACTCACTATCAAAATTTATCAGGTAAGGTTTGACATTGAGCTTTTTAAAGGTTTCTAGCTTCTCTTCGCTCGTGGTAGAGCCATTAACATCATATCCATCAGCAACGAGCGCTTTTGCCATTGCTAATCCATACCAGCCACATCCTAAAATACTAATTGTTTGATTTTCCATGTATAAAAAAGCCTCGAAGGATTTAACCAACGAGGCTTGCTTAAGTTTTGTAATATTATTTAACAGCTACTGGAACTGAAACTTTATCCCATTCAAGTGCAAAACCTTTTTTATCTACTTTGTAAACTAATCTTTCTTGAGTTTCTTTTAAAGCTTTCACTTTCACATCCACTCTTAATTGGTCTTTGGTTACATCATATTTAAAGGCACCCCATTGTTTAGGTTCTTTGTTAAAAATGGCTGTCCAAGTACCACTTTCTTTTGGTATTAAAAAGAAGCTATATTTTCCAGCAGGTAAAGTTTTTCCCTCTACCTTAATGTCTTTATCAGTTTCAAAGGTAGTTGCGTCATTTGCGCCAGCACGCCATACTACATCATATTTCTCTAATCCACCCCAAATGGTACGACCTTTTACTGCAGGGCTACTGTAGTTGATGGTAATTGTTGCATCACCAATTTTTCCTGTAGCTGTAGCCGCAGGACTTGCAGGAGCCTTTTTCTCTTGTGCTAATGCACTTACTGAAATTGTAGCTACAAATAAGATAGTAGCGATTGATTTGATTGTCTTTTTCATTAGAATATAGGTTTTAATTATTATTTGGTTAACAGAATCTGATTGCTATAAATCTAAGCTTTTAGCTTTAGAAATTTCTATCTGCTTATATTTCTTTACATTCAACTAGCGATTTGAAGTTTAAAACTTTATTGTCGTAAATTTAGACGGAAAAATAAAATCAAACAAAATGAAATT
>SEDG01000086.1 GCA_004295885.1 Pedobacter sp.
TTAGTCAGTTTTTGAGCCACATCTACAGGCGGACTGCTTGATGCTTCAGTCTCTACTGGCAATACAATGTTACGTGTATCAGCATCATTTCCAATCCTATCTTTTAGCTGTGCATAATATAAACTTCTAGGTTGAATTTGCTCATTAGACATATCCCAATAACCATCTCCAGCAAACTGTGCCCAAGTTCCAAAGGCCCAGTTTTGAGCTGTTGGTGGTTGGTAATTATCTACTCGAGCAGCACTACATTGCCAAAAAACACTATTCGCAGCAGCCCAGCCAGCTCCTTGTCCATCTTGCCCACGATTCATGAAACTTAGCGCATGACCATCAACATTTACAATATCAAATAAAATACCTGATGCCCAACTATCTATTGCTCCACTAAAACTAAACGGTAGGTAAGATTGGCATTGAACAAATGCATTTGGACCAGCTGCGCAAAAGCCAATGGCGAAATCGTGCATTCCATATTCTGCGTAAATTCTTTGGAAAAGTGTTTGTTGACCAGTGGTAAAAAATGTATTTCTTCTTTCGCCCCCAATTTCAGAGATTGGTGCTAGTGACTTACAATCTTCAACAGTAACTCTTTTAGCGCTTTCTAAGATGCTAACTGCCGAACCTGCAAAATGCTCAAATACGACTTGTCGAACCCAGGCATCTTGCACATTCTCTAAGGAAATAGCTGTCCAGCGGTGATATTCATCTTTTAAATTTTCTTGATGGTAATCGGATTGAATTTTTAAATTCTCCACTCCAACTTGGTTAATTCTTCCATTCCATTGATAATTTGTGATGGTGCCACCGCCATATTTGTTGTCCAAAGCTGTCGTTATTGGCGCATCAATGGTTATGTCATTTCCGGCAATGCCGATAATTTTTCTATCCCAATGAAGATCTCTCGTACCTGGCTTCCAACCTAGAGCACTTTCTCCGCCACCAAATTCTGTAGTTTTTAGTATTTCAATCCAATTTTTTATCGATGGACGATGGATTGAAATGTTATCGCCAACTTTTAGGTTATTTGCATTTGCAACTGAAAACTTCATTGCATTAACTGGAACATAGTCGTCAGTTATTGCAATTTGGGTTTCTTCTCTTTTATCGGCTGTGCCTAAAATTCTGATAACACCTAACCTATCTAAACCCGAAGCTTGAATTAATGTACCATTTGCTCCCATTCCGCTACCGCGAAGAATCACGCCAGAAGCTTTTATTTTTAAAATCCCTGAAACCTTGTAAACACCTTTTTCTAACAATACGGCACCACGAATTCCATCTTTTCCCATTGGAAGATTTGAGACGTAATCTAAAGCACTTTGAATATGATTTGTTGCATCGCCAGTTATTAAAGGAACTTTGGCTTTTATTATAGCGTTTGGAATAGCCTGTTCTCCAGCCATGTAACCAGCATAAGAAAAATCGATGATCCGATTTCCTTGAGCATCTGGGGTGTAAGCTAATTTCCCATCCTTACCTTTAAATATTGGTTTTGGTGGTATTTCTACTTTTTTGGTTTGGGCAGTTACGGAGAATGTTAACGCAACAAAAAACAAAACCAAAGAAAAATTTAGCTTAAATAGTTGTGGTTTATATGTTTGGTTATTATTTAACATTTGTTTTTAATTCTTTTTGTCATGCTGAGGCACGAAGCATCTGCAACATTTTAGCATTAACCTTTTTTTCTCTTCCAAACTTTAATCGAAGCTTGCGCCTTCTAGTCTTGGTTTAGTGCTCCTTGCTAAGAGATTCTTCGTTCCTCAGCATGGCAAACTAATAACTACCCTTCAACTATTTCATTATTTAAAAATCTCCAAGTTGGATTTTCGCTTTCAATTAAGTTAATCTTCTTTATTCGTAACCAACCCTTGATTTCCTTTTCTCTTTCAATTGCGTGTTCAATATATTGGTACCTTTCAAAAAATATTAAATAGAAACAGTTGTATCTTTTGGTGAAAGCGAATTTGTTGTCTTTATTTTCAATATGTTGTTTTAACCTTGTTTCTAAATCATTTGTTACCCCAGTGTATAAAACCGTTTTATTTTTATTTGTTAAAATATAAACAAAGTAATTGTGGTTCATAAGTTATATTTCAAGGTTTGTGTTTCATCGTTAGAGATTCTTCGTTCCTCAGAATGACAAAACTCTAGGAGTTAAGCTCTAATTTAAGGTTTAACTTTTCCAATCTCAACCAAGCTATTTAAATATACTTCGATATTAGCATAGCCACTTTTTGTAATTTTCACTGCATCGGCAGCACTTTTTGGATTTAAACCATTTTTGATTTCCCAGGCATCTGGAATTCCGTCTTTGTCGGCATCCAAATAAGGAGTTCCTTTATACTCAGGGTATCCACCGACTTGTGCAATATCTGAAATAATCCCTTTTTTGTAAGAATCATCTGCTAAGCGTCGCTTTACATAGTTTTGCTTAGCCGGCAACTTTCCATCTTCAACGTGTTGGATTTTCCCTGTTTTTACTTGTTCAACTATTCTTAAATCAACAGCATCCCTTTTAGGCAAGGTAGCCCCTGCATTGGCCAAAACATAACTGTAAGCCTTTTTTGCATCAATCAAGCTAACCTTCGCCATTGGCAAAGGCGTATTTGTCCTGATTGAGTCTAATAATTTTTGTTTATCTCTTCTACTTTCTGGTTGTACACCCCCGTCCCAGTTGTCTTTGGTTACCCTTGCATTTCCTTCAACAATATTTCCAGTTACATAAGCTTTTCCAAATTCGTTAGTAAACTTCTTATCCCGACCAGATTCTGGCTTTAATATTCTGTATGAAATTGGCTCGCCAGCTGGAGTGATTGGTCCTGGTTTATAATAGTTATTAATGAAACTGTAAAATGATGCATTGTCTCCACCATCGGCACTACGATTCCACCAGTTGAAAACCACATTATTAACAAAAGCGAAATCTCCATACATACCAACAGAAGGATTTCTGCTAATATTTGAAGCCCAAAGATTACGCATAAACGTACTGTTTAATCCGCCAATGGTGCTTCCAAAAGCGTGATTGTAAGTATCTAAAGCCTCAGAGAAAATAGAGTTCTGAATAGTTACATTGACTGTTGGCAGTTTTTCTGGTTTAGATCCATCTTTTGGGTCGTAAACGTGGCGATAAATAGACATGTTTTCATCTAATCCCCAACTTGCGGAAACATGGTCGATGATGATATTACCTACTGGATTACCACCAATGGCATCATCTCTACGCGTAACATCTGTAGCTCCTCTACGGAAACGCATAAAACGGATAATTACATCATGTGTATTTAACCAAACAGATTCGCCAGCAACACAAATTCCATCGCCAGGCGCACTTTGCCCGGCAATAGTAATATAAGGTGCTCTAATAATTAAAGGCGTTTTTAGCCTGATGATTCCCGAAACATTGAAAACAACAATTCTTGCTCCGCCTTGTTCGCAAGCCTCTCTCAAACTGCCTGGTCCAGCATCAGCTAGGGTACTAACTACATAAATTTTTCCGCCTCTACCACCAAATGTATAGGCACCACCACCTTCTGCGCCTGGAAACGCCAACAGTTTAGATTGCGGTAAATCGCTAGGTTTTGCAGCCCAAGGAATATAAGGTTTTCCTAATTTTGCTTCGGCATCAACAATGGGTTTTACTTTTAAAAACTGAAGTTCAGAAAGCCTTTCAATCTCTTTAAGTAAAGAATCAGCTTTCTTTTCCATCGCTTCTGGTATAACAGGATATTGAGCAAAAGCTAAATTAGCAGCGCCAATCATCCCAATCAGCATTGCTGAAGTTAATATTTTGCGCATTTGATTAAGGCTTTACAATACTTACTGATACAACACTATTTAAGTAAATCTCGATGTTTGAATAACCACTTTTTGTGATTTTTGCAGCATCTGATGCATCTTTTGGATTAAGTCCAACTTTGGTTTCATAAGCATCAGGCATCCCATCATCATCTGAATCTTTGTAAGGAGTTCCCTTGTATTCTGGATATCCGCCAACTTGGCTAACTTCTGTAATGATTCCTTGTTTATATGAATCTTTTGCTAAACGACGATGTTCGAATTGAAAATCTGACGGTTTAGCATTAGGATGTACTTCAATTTTACCGGTAACCACTTGCTTAATTACACGAGTATCTACTGGGTCTCTTTTTGGTAAATTAGCTCCAACATTTGTTAAAACAAATTCTTTCGCTTGCAATGTAGGCAGTATTGAAATTTTAGCCATCGGAAAAGGTTTATCTACTTTCATTGCGGCAAAATAAGTTTTAGACTGCTCAAAACTCATAGATTCTCCTTTTTTGTCTTCTAATTGAACACCACCATTCCAATTGTCTTTAGTTACCTTTTCATTGCCTTCGATGATATTTCCACTTACATAAGCACGACCAAATACAACATATGGTAATTTGCTACGCCCAGATTCAGGCTTTAAAATCCTGTAACTTATGGGTTCATTTAGGTTTGTAACTGGTCCTGGTTTGTAATAGTTGTTAATAATATTGTATAATGCAGTATAATCGCCACCATCTGTTGACCTGTTGTTCCAGTTAAAAATTACGTTGTTTGCGAAGTTGAAAATACCATTCCATCCGATTGATGGATTTCTTGCCCCATTGTCTGCCCAAAGGTTACGCATAAACGTACAATTCTCTCCACCCAATGTGCTACCAAAAGCGTGGTTCCAATAATCTAAAGCTTCAGAAAAAATAGAATTCTGAATGGTAATATTAACAGTTGCCAATTTGTCTTCAATTTTGCCCGTGCTATCGTTATACATATGGCGATACATCGACATGTTTTCATCTAATCCCCAACTTGCCGAAACGTGGTCTATCATGATATTACCTACAGGATTACCGCCAATGGCATCATCTCTTCTTCCTACAAAAGTTTCTCCTCTTCTAAAACGCATGAAACGAACAATTACATCATGTGTATTTATCCAAACAGATTCGCCTGCCACGCAAACACCATCTCCTGGTGCTGTCTGACCAGCAATTGTGATATAAGGAGCACGGATGATTAAAGGGGTTTTAATGCGGATGATACCAGCAACATTGAAAACAACAATCCTAGCGCCACCTTGTTCACATGCATCACGTAAAGAACCGGGGCCGCTATCATTTAAATTTTTAACAACGATTACCCTACCACCACGACCACCAAAACTATAAGCACCACCACCTTCTGCACCTGGAAAAGCAATGATTTCTGATTGAGGTAAATCTGTTGGTCGACCAGCAAAAGGAATATACGGCTTGCCTTGTTTAGCTTCTCTTTCGATAATTGGTTTAGCTTTTTCCCAAGCAATGTCTGAGTGTTTAGTAGCCTCACGCATCATATCATCAGAAGCTTTTTTAATATCAGCTGGGATGTTTGGGTATTGTGCAAAAGAATAATTTGCCGAGAGCATTAACAAAGCAACAATTGCTAGGTTTAAGAATTTCTTTTTCATTTGTGTCTTGTTCATTGGAAACCAAAAAGTACGCATTTAATTTAAATTTGTAAGTCTAAATTGGTTATTCCAGGTAAATTTATTTTGGTTAGAAAGTATATTATATATCAAAAATAAGGGCTTCGAGCTACTAATTTATCTATTATATTCTCAAAAGAGTATAACATATTATCATTAGGCTAATTGCCACGTAACAATCTTAATTCATTCTATGTTGCAAGATAATGATTAACACTAATAAAATTCATATATAAATGTAACATTTCCAAATAAAAACAGGCGTAAAAAAAAGGGACACTTTCGTGTCCCTTCTAACCAAATATGCCAAAACGTGTAAAGAATAATCGTCACAGCGTGTTTTAAGCAATTATTTTATCGCTGTATTTTAATATCAACATTCATAAAAACACCTTTTTCAGCGCTGCTTTTTGTGATATAATTAATGTAAAACGCACCGTATTTACCTTCTGGTGTTAAGAAGTAGAATAAGCTACCGGCTGCTAAGCTCCCAACAGATTTGAGTGTTGGCTTAGCACTTTTTCCTGCGGTTATTATTTGTTCACCTGTTCTCAAATTTAAGAAAGCAGAACCTTGGTTTGTTTTTGCTGCCGCGACTAAGGTTGCTCTTTTTGTCCAAGCACTGATGTCATAAGGCAAAAACGGAAGTGGTGATGCATTCAGCGCATAAATCGTGTGCGAAGCATTAAATACATACCCAAAATCAATGTTCGCAGATTGAGTTACACCCTCATTATAGCTAAATGTTTTACCAGAAACTACCGAAAGATACGATTGACTAGATTTACCTAAGGTATCTGGCGCATAGATATTTCTACTAGACCAATAGTCATAATCAGATTTAACGTCAATTGTTATATTTTTATAACCATCTCCCAAATAAACTCCAGCACTATCCAAAGCCCAAACCCTATAAGATGTCCTTCCAACTTTGGAGTTCATTTTAAGTTTAACGACGTTAGAATAACTTCTTCTCTGCGCCGCCGTTAAAGGAATTTTTATAAAGGGTATTGCAGAGCCTGCCTCAAAAACGTTTACAGCATACATACCTTTCTTTGCTGAAGAAATCGTATACTCAATATATACACTATCTCCCGGGTTAACCTCTTTATAATCAGTTACTGCATATGGGCTTTTTGCCGAAAAAGTAACAGTGACATCATCAAACATATTGAAAATATTTTCACCCTCTTTTTTACAGCCATAAAACATTAGTGATGATATCGCTAATATTCCGATAATTTTAATTTTAATATTTTTCATCATCTTAAACTTAGATATTTATTTAATTAATTAAGTGGGTCAAAGGTTCCACCATCCCAGCCTATTGTTTGATTTAGCAACGGACTAGAATTCATAAACGTAGATGGCAATGCATAAAAATAATAGTAATCTGGAATAGTGAATGCTGTGGTTCCAGATATTATGCCTACTCCGGTATTAAAATACTTTTGGAAGGTTGTCTTGTCATTAATGTTGATAGTCTCTCTAAATCTTATACCAGAACTATTAATGGTTTCCAATTCCGTTTTAAGTGCAGCAGTTTTCACATCCCAAACCATTAAATCTATCGTTCCTTGCAATAAATGTAACCGTCTTGTTCTCCTCAAATCGAAACCACGTTTGCCTTCAAAAGCAAATTCAATCATTCTCTCATTCATGATCAGATCTCTCATTTGATCTTTACTACCAGCTAAATCAAGACCATAGTTTTGCGTTCCTTGAATTATTCCAGCTCTAACGCGAATTTCTTTAACTAGGTTTTTTGACAATGCAAGGTCACCTATTTCATTTGCACATTCTGCGTAATTCATAATCACTTCAGCATATCTCATTTCAATCCAATCCATCCCATTACCGCCGAAGTCGTTAGCATAAGACACGGCACCCTTTGCTAATTCCGGATCCGCGAATTTTTTAGAATAAAATCCATTTCCGCCATTACCCGTAATTTCGTTGGTGTAATTCCATTGCTTTCTATCTGCCTTACCACTTAATTTCCAAGTACTACCGTTGTAGGCAATTGTTGCCTGTAAACGAGGATCTCTATTTAACCAAAACATAACTGGATCATAAGCCGCACCGGCTTGAGCGGTAGGCACTCCATTATTCATCGGATACTGTCTAATTAAATTCAATGTTGGGATAAATGCTGAACCAGCCCCCCCTTCTTCTGCAGGTCTTACTTTTGATTCGACGTTTTGACCTCTTTTAGCTAATTTGCTAGAGTAAGACCTAACAATTAGCGCTTCTGGGTTTGCAGAGCCTTCTTTTAGGAAAATATCAGCATAATTCGGAACTAATGATGAGCCTCCTGCCTTACAGATATCATAAGCCTCTTTGCATGCATCAAAAGCTTTTTGCCACCTTGCGGCATCGAAAGGATGTGCCGGATTATCAGTTGGGTTAAATTGAGGACTCGCCCAGTACAGCAATGCTTTACCTTTTAATGCAGCAGCAGCTTTTTTGGTCCATTTACCTCTCTCATTCGCATCATTCCAAACCACCCCATCGAGCAATTTCATAGCAGAATCTAAATCATTTGTAATGGCTTGAAAACATTCTTTAGCTGATGCTCTTCCCGATAACTTAATATTGTCTGGGTCTTGAGGCTCAAGCACTAAGGGCACCCCACCATACAGGCGAGTTAAATCAAAATAAGTCATCGCTCTTAGCGCAAAAAACTGCCCTCTTAACTTGTTTTTAACATCTTGAGCTAATGAACCACCTGGTATCTCTTTAATTGCGGTATTACATCTTGCGATATCAAAGTATTTGTTATCCCCTTTGGTTCCCTGATATTTCGTTGCAATGAATTTTACATCATTTGAAACCAATAATCCATTTACGCCTATTGCTTTTCTCATTGTAGCTTCAGAGGCAGAAAATCTATCCTCATCACT
>SEDG01000623.1 GCA_004295885.1 Pedobacter sp.
TGTTTAAGGTAATGTTGCACGCTTGCACTTACGGTATTTTTTGCAGAATCTAATGGCAAACGACCATCATCACCTGTGATTTTTAATAATCGAACACCAGGTTCATCAACCAGTCGCATCACCACTTCATCACCAGGTTCGTTAACCGCAAAACCTAAAACGTCAAATCCACAAACTACGTTGGCAACAGTGGCAGGAGCGAAAACTTTTATTTCTTTCATATTTAGCGTAAAGATTAAGGAGCAAGGATTAAAGACCATTCCTGTAATCGTATTGTTTATTTAATTCGTCGTTTTATCTTTTGGCTTTTTTCTTTTATCCTTGTTCTAGTTCTTCTCGCCACCAACATTAATAATATCTGCAAAAACGCCCGCAGCAGTTACTTCTGCTCCAGCACCTGGACCTTTAACTACTAATGGCCTAACTTTATACCTATCAGTTGTGAAAGAGATAATGTTATCACTTCCCGAAAGCATATAGAATGGGTGGTTTTCATCTACCATTTGCAAAGTGATGGATGCTTTTCCATCTTCCAGTTTACCTATATATCTCAGTACTTTTTTACTAGCTTCAGCCTCTTGTTTCAACTGAGTGAAATAGTCGGCATTTAATTCTAATTGCTTGTAAAACTCTTCAACGGTTGGTGCTTGCAAACAGGCATCTGGCAACATATTTTGAATGCTTACATCGGCTTCTTCAAAAGCATAACCAGCATCACGGGCTAGAATTAACATTTTACGCATAAAATCTTTTCCGTTCAAATTAGAAATCTACCCCAAACTTACGGGCAGTGTTCTTAAAGGTTTCGTACTGCGCAAAACTGGCAGAGTTGCCAATTTTATTACAAGTAACTACCGAAATGCTCGCCTCGAAAACCCCTTGGTAAAAAGGTACAGGTTTTGGACTAGCGGTATTATCTACAAATACACAGTTCGGCAAGTTCATTGCTTTCATTTGAGCTACAAAATCCTCTAAGTTTGCAGCTTCACCTTGTGCATTTAAAGTTTCCTCCCAGTTTTCTAAAGCTATGCCATTGGGCGATAAAAGCATTTGACGAGTGTTACTAATACCCATTACTTTTACTTGCAAATCATTGTTTTTAGCCAAAAAAGGCATTTGAACCTGTAATTGTTTGAACAAGGTTTTACCGATATTTCCAGTTCCCAAACAGAAAATGTGAAGGGTTTTATTCAACTCTGTATAAAAAGCATCATGCACTGCATTTACCGCCTTAGATAAATCAACCTTAGCAATGATTACCGAGATATTATATTCTGATGAGCCTTGCGCAATAGCATGGACATTTACACCATTTCTTCCTAGTGAGTGGAATAACTTACCAGAAATACCTGGCGTACGTTTCATATTTTCGCCAACGATAGCCAATACTGCCAATCCATCTTCAACTTCTGGCGCTTGCAATTTGTTTGCCTGCAACTCTAAATCAAATTCTTTCGAGATAAGGTTTACTGCTTTAACCGCATCTGCAGGTTTTACCGCAAATGTGATGCTATGTTCTGATGATGATTGTGTGATTAAAATCACGCTAATTTGCTCACGAGATAATAGAGAGAATAACCTTCCACTAAACCCTGCTTTACCCACCATCCCACTACCTGCTAAATTAATGATGCTGATGTCATCGATAGAAGAAATTCCTTTAATTGGCAACGCCGACGGTTTTGCGCCGTGTAGTATATAAGTCCCCTTGAATTCCGCATCAAATGTATTTTTAATTACGATAGGGATTTTCTTTAAAAAAGCAGGGGTCATTGTTGGTGGATAAATCACCTTAGCACCAAAATAAGATAGTTCCATTGCTTCGATGTAACTCAATTCCTCCAATGAAAAGGCTTTTTTAACAATCCTTGGATCGGCAGTCATCATCCCATTTACATCAGTCCAGATTTGAATTTCGCTTGCGTTCAATGCCGAACCTACAATTGCGGCAGTATAATCACTACCACCTCTTCCTAAAGTTGTAACACGATTGGCTTCATTACTTGCAATAAAACCAGTTACAAAAAGCATTTTACCTGCATTGTTTTCGTAGAAATCCTTAACTAAAAAATCGGTCAATTGAGTATTTACTCGAGCCTGACCAAAATTGCCATCGGTTTTAATGAACAATGTTGCATCAGCAAAAACGGCTTCTGGAAACTGTTGTTTAGCAATGTGACAAACCATAAAAGTTGAGCAACGTTCGCCATAGCTTAATAC
>SEDG01000087.1 GCA_004295885.1 Pedobacter sp.
TGACCGCCAAATCCAAAAGTATTACTTTGAGCCGCACGAATAGTACGTTTTTGAGCCTTGTTAAATGTAAAATTTAACTTTGGATCAAATTCTGGATCATCAGTAAAGTGATTGATAGTTGGTGGAACAATGTCATTCTGAACCGCTAGAATTGTAGCAATGGCTTCGATAGCACCTGCTGCCCCTAGTAAGTGTCCTGTCATAGATTTAGTAGAGCTAATGTTTAAGTTATAAGCATCTTCACCAAATAAATCTACAATTGCTCTGCTCTCGCTAACATCTCCAAGTGGAGTAGAAGTACCATGAACATTAATGTAATCAATATCCGAAGTAGTTAGTTTAGCGTCTCTTAAAGCGTTAGACATTACTAATTTAGCACCTAAGCCTTGCGGGTGCGGAGCTGTAATGTGATTTGCATCAGCACTCATACCGCCCCCTACAATTTCTGCATAGATTTTAGCGCCACGAGCTTTAGCATGTTCTAATTCTTCTAAAATAATTGTTCCAGCGCCTTCGCCAGCAACAAAACCTTCTCTATCCTTATCGAAAGGACGTGAGGCAGTTTTAGGGTCATCATTTCTTGTTGAAAGTGCATGCATGGCGTTGAAACCGCCAATGCCTGCCTCGTTGATAATAGCTTCAGAACCACCACTGATAATGATATCAGCAATATCCAAGCGGATATAGTTGAAAGCATCAATCATTGCATTGGTTGCAGAGGCACACGCCGAAACAGTTGAGAAATTTGGTCCTCTTAAGCCGTATTTCATTGAAATGTGGCCAGGAGCAATGTCAATAATTACTTTTGGAATAAAGAATGGATTGATCCTTGGGGTACCATCGCCCAAAAAGAAAGTTTTCATCTCTTCTTGGAATGTTTTAAAACCGCCAATACCCGATCCCCAGATAACGCCTACACGGTTGGTGTCGATTTTTTCCCAATCGTAACCACCATCTTTTACGGCTTCTGCTGTTGATACCAAGGCATATTGCACAAATGGATCTAGCTTCCAGCGCCGCTCACACCATTGACCAAGCCATCCCAGAATTCTGGAACAGTATTGCCAATTGGAGTGAGCGCACCTAAACCTGTAACTACTACTCTTTTTAATTCCATTTATACGTATTGTACGGAAAGCGTATTTTTACTTAACGTTTTTTTCTAAATAAGCAACAGCTTGACCTACAGTACCGATAGTTTCAGCCTGATCATCAGGAATTGCAACATTGAATTCTTTTTCAAATTCCATAATCAATTCTACAGTATCCAAAGAATCTGCACCTAGATCATTCGTGAAAGACGCTTCTGGCGTAACTTCGCTTTCATCAACACCTAGTTTTTCTACAATGATAGCCTTAACTCTTGAAGCAATATCAGACATAATTTTATAATTTAATGGTTAAATAATTCTGTGCAAAGAAAAATAAAATTCTAACACTTTTCAAATGTTTTTATTTCTCAATCAATTTTAATCTTTTTATTTCAAACTTAATGTAAAATTAGTTTTATAATTTCGTAATTCTAAAAAAATATTACGTTTTGAACAAAACTTATTTAAAACTGTCTTTAGACCTTGATTTTGTTTTAATAGCCATAACTGCAGCTGTAAAAGATTATATCCTCTGCCACAAGATAAATAAAAGCCTCGAGTTTGAGTTCGAAAAGACTGATGATCACGAGGTTTACTATAATATTGATGAGGCTCCACTTTCATTTTCTAGATTTTATTATTTTGTAGAACAGGGGGAAATTGAGTATTATTTGGTTAACAATCGAAATCCAGAAGGGTTTTTGATTCCTGAAATGAACAAAGTTGATTTTTTCATCATTATACAGCAGTACGTAGATAAAGAAGACCTTAATTTTATTTTAACTAGATTAAACAAACTACCTGATATTCAAGTAGCTGCGCAAATTGATCCGCTTAAATTAAAGTCGAAAGAAAATTTGGTAATGTAAATTTTATATTGTTAGTGTATTAAATACACTATATTTGAATCTAAATAACCAAAATATAACATAAACAATTAGATAAAACACCGTTAATTTCTACAATAACGCCTTTTTGTTTTATCATTTAATAGAAATAAATAAATGAAACCTTTTCATTCAAGAACAAAAATTGTAGCCACATTAGGCCCAGCATCGGCTAAACCAGACGTTTTGTACAGTATGTTTAACGCAGGATTAGATGTTTGCCGTTTAAACTTTTCTCACGGTTCTCAGGCAGATCATCAAGAAGTTTTAGATACCATCCGTAGCATCAATAAAAAATATAAGTATAACGTAGGTATCTTAGCCGATTTGCAAGGTCCCAAAATTAGAATTGGTACTGTAAAGGATGGTGGTATTCACTTAGTTAACGGTAAACGCACAGTTATTACCACTCAAGAATGTGTTGGTAATGAGGAGCGTATTTACATTACTTATGAGAACTTTCCACAAGATGTGAAAGCAGGAGAAATTATTCTTTTAGATGATGGAAAATTGCAAATGCGTGTAATTGAAACCAATTATAAGGATGAAGTAGTTTGCGAAATCGTTCACGGTGGAATTTTAACTTCAAGAAAGGGCGTAAATCTTCCAAATACAAAGGTTTCTATTCCTTCATTAACAATAGAAGATCGTAAAAACCTAGAATTTGTTCTTGAGAATGATGTAGAATGGATCGGTTTATCTTTCGTTCGTAATGCAGAAGACATCGTTGAATTGAAAGATATCATCAAAGCCCGTGGTAAAAAAGCAAGAGTTGTTGCTAAAATTGAAAAACCAGAAGCGATTGCAAATATTGACGAAATTATAGCTGTATCTGATGCAATCATGGTTGCTCGTGGAGATCTTGGAGTAGAAATGCCAATGGAAGAAGTGCCATTGTTGCAAAAAATGATTGTAAAAAAATGTAGAGCAGCTTCTAAGCCAGTTATCATTGCTACACAGATGTTAGAGAGTATGATTACTACTCCTCGTCCAACTCGTGCAGAAGTAAATGACGTGGCAAACTCTGTGTTAGATGGTGCTGATGCAGTAATGTTGAGTGGAGAAACTTCAGTAGGAGAGTTTCCATTGATCGTTATCGAAACAATGCAAAAAATTATTTCTAACATAGAAGATAACAACTACTCTTTCCACGTTGAGAAATATTTAAATAAAGATTCAAAAAGCTTTTTGGCTGATGCGGTTTGCGATTCTGCTTGTTTCTTGGCAAAACAAACCAATGCAGTTGGTATAGTTTCAATGACATCAAGCGGTTATACTGCATTTGAGCTTTCGAGCCACAGACCACAAGCCCCTATATTTATTTTTACGAGTAATGAAGGGATGTTAAATACATTGAGTTTAATTTGGGGAGTAAGAGGTTTTTACTACGATAAATTTGAAACTACTGATGATACCATTACCGATGTAAATGATGTTTTGAAAAAAAATAAATTAATCAAAAAAGGTGATATCGTGATTAATTCGGCTTCAATTCCGCTACACGCCAAAGGCAAAACGAATATGATTAAAGTTACGGTTGTAGAATAAATCTAACCAAATATAATAATGAGATGCCCTTGCTTAAAGCTTGGGCATTTTTTGTATAATCATTTTAAAGAATGTATTATTCCTAATACTTTAAAGGCGATTAGTTGAAATAATTTATTTTTATACCCTACTAAAACAATAAGCAGATGAATAAATATTTACTTACAGTAACAGCGACAGCTTTGTCACTTGCTGTAAACGCCCAGCAAGGTGTTATAACGGCTAAGGATTATGAGCGTGCAGAAAGCTTTATGGCATACAATACGTCGCAGTATGTAGATCGTGCAAGCATTAGCCCAAACTGGATTGCTGGTACAGATAAATTCTGGTATACTGTTAAAGGTCAAAATGGTACGGAAACTTTCTTGGTAGATCCAGAGAAAAAAACAAAGACTTTAACTACCGAATATAAAGATAGTCCATCTGGACAAGGTGGAGGCAGGAGATTTGGCGGTGGTTCAAGCGGGGTTACATCGCCCGATGGCAAAAAAGCTGTATTTATAAAAGATTGGAATTTATGGGTACGTGATATTGCGACTAAAAAAGAAACCCAATTAACTACAGATGGGATAAAAGATTACGGTTATGCAACTGATAATGCTGGGTGGACAATGAGTGATGGGCCAATTGTACGTTGGTCGCCAGATTCTAAAAAAGTTGCCACTTTCCAGCAAGATCAAAGAAATGTGAGCGATATGTATTTGGTAACTACCAATGTTGGCGCTCCAGTTTTAAAGGCTTGGAAATACCCGTTGCCAGGTGATAAAACAATTGCAACGATTAGAAGAGTAGTCATCGATGTAGAAAATGCAAAAGTAATCAGCTTAAATATTCCACCAGATCCACACAGAGCTACTTTAAGTGATGATATTGCAAGTAGCGGAACTTTCGATGACATCGATTGGAAAGCTGATGGTTCTGAAATGGCATTTCTATCAACTTCAAGAGACCATAAAAATGAAAAATTCCGCATCGCGGATGCAACTACAGGAGCTGTTAGAGAAGTTTTTGAGGAAACTGTGAAAACACAATTTGAATCTGGTAGAGGAGTAATAAATTGGCGTTACTTGCCAGCTACTAAAGAAATCCTTTGGTATTCTGAGCGAGATAACTGGGGTCATATGTATCTGTATGATGCAACCACCGGAAAGTTAAAAAATCAAATTACCAAAGGAGATTGGTTGGTGACAAGATTGGTAAAAGTAGATGAGAAAAACCGAGTTTTATACTTTATGGGATGTGGTCGTGAGCCAGGTAATCCATATTTTGGTTATTTCTATAAGATAGGATTTGACGGTAAAGGGCTAACTTTATTAACGCCAGATGCTGGAAATCATACGATTACTTTATCGCCAACGGCCAATTACTTGTTGGATAATTATTCTACACCAGAAACACCGCCAACGATGGCCTACAGAGATATTAAAGGAAAATTGGTTACAGCATTAGAGAAAACAGATGTTTCAAGACTAGTTGCCAAAGGCTGGAAGGCACCAATTTCTGTTAGCACAAAAGGTGGCGATGGCAAAACCGATGTTTACGGCTTGATATTTACACCAACTAAAATGGATCCAAGTAAAAAATATCCAGTTATCGATTATATTTATCCTGGTCCGCAGGGCGGAAGCGTTGGAAGCTGGTCTTTCTCTGCTTCAAGAGGCGACCATCAGGCATTAGCAGAGTTGGGCTTTATCGTAGTAATGATTGAAGGGACAAGTAATCCATTCCGCTCAAAAGCATTTCATGATATGAGTTATGGAAATATGGCCGAAAATACTTTACCAGACCAAATTGCCGCCATCAGAACCTTGGCAAAAACATATCCAATTGATACCAATAAAGTAGGTATTTGGGGTCACTCTGGTGGTGGTTTTGCAACGGCTGCAGCTATGTTCCGTTATCCAGATTTCTTTAAAGTTGGTATTGCAGAATCAGGTAACCATGACAACCGTAACTATGAGGATGATTGGGGCGAAAGATACAATGGTTTGGTAGAAAACTCTGATTATGAGAAACAAGCAAATCAAAATTATGCGAAAAACTTAAAAGGAAAGCTAATGTTAGCGCATGGAATGATGGATAACAATGTACCGCCATCAAATACAATGCTGGTTGTTGATGCATTAATTAAAGCCAATAAAAGCTTCGATTTATTAGTGTTCCCAAATAGTGCACACGGTTTTGGTGCTTATTCGCCTTACATGATGCGTAGACGTTGGGACTATTTCGTGCAGAACTTATTAAATATGGAGCCACCAAAAGATTATTTATTAGGCGGGGCACCACAGAGACCGAGAAATTAATAAGAAAGATAAAATCAAATCCTCAATCAGAAATGGTTGGGGATTTTTTATTTTGTGTCATCCTTCTTCTTTACGTGGTCTGCTAATTCATAACCTTTTCTTTCTTCATTTTTATCCTTATCTAAAAAAAGCAAAACGATTAAAGAAATAATTGGGATTAAGAAGGAGATAAAAAACCAAAACCAAAAACTTTTGCCCATACTGTGTGCATAAACGCCCGCAACGGTTTGAGGGATTAGCATAAAACATAGAACTAGTATTTCTGGCATGATAAACAAAAGTAAAAATTAAGGGTTAAATTAGCATCAATCAATTAAACTATGGAAACTAAAATAAGGGCAATCATTACAGGAGTGACAGGAATGGTTGGTGAAGGCGTGTTATACGAATGTATAAACAGCGACAAGGTAGAGGCTATTTTAGTCATCAATAGAAAACCTTGCGGTTACAGTCATCCAAAATTAAAAGAGATTATTCATCAGGATTTTTTCGATTTTTCTACGATAGAAAATCAATTAGTAGATTATAATGCCTGTTATTTTTGCTTGGGCGTTACTTCTGTTGGCAAGGATAAAGACGAATATTTTAAAATGACCTATACCTTAACTATGCATGTTGCAGAAACGTTAAGCAAGTTAAACAGCGACATGACGTTTTGTTACGTATCTGGAGCAGGAACAAATAGTAGCGAAAAAGGAGGGATAAATTGGGCGATAGTGAAAGGTAAAACTGAAAATGATTTAATGAAAATGCCATTTAAGCAAGTTTTTAATTTTCGTCCTGGAATAATAAAACCCACCAAAGGCTTAAAATATACCCATGGTTTTTATAAAGTATTCATGTGGCTATTCCCAATTTTAAAGGCCATTAACTCCAATAGCTTCGTAAGTTTAAAAGAAATGGGCTTAGCAATGATAAATACCGGAAATACTGTTAATGAAAGAAGGATTTTAGAGGTCAAGGATATCATTGCGTTAGCAAAAGAGAACTAAATAAAAAGCATCAGTTTTACTGATGCTTTAAATAATTATTGACCTCTTTTTCGTTGATTATCTTTGTTTGAGGTCTGGTCGGAACGTTGCCCTCCTCCATTAGTTATACCATTTTCCTTTTTATCCAATTTAGGATTGTGGTTAGCTCTATCGGCTTTTGAACCCCCTTGTACAGTTGGGTTATTTTTTGGCGTGCTTACATCTTTCATAATAAAAATATTTAGTTATCATTTAGAGCGCTTATTACCAACAATCAAAAAAAGAAAAGGTTTTATTTAACTGCTGATGCACCGGCAAGGGCCACGATGTGATCATCTTCTACAGAGCTACCTGAAACGCCTATAGCACCAATAACTTCACCATCGCTATTTTTAATAATAACACCACCTGGAAATGTAATTAATCCTGCGTTAGAATGTTCTATATTAAAAAGAGGTTGTCCAGGTTGTACCAGGGGTGTTAAAGCTGCAGTGTCCATGGTAAACCAAGCTGCCGTTTTAGCTTTCTTTTGAGCAATATCTACAGAACCTATCCATGCCCCATCCATACGGGCAAAAGCAACGAGGTTACTACCTGCATCGACGACGCAAATATCCATTTTTGTATTTATCGAAGTGGCCTTAATTTTGGCGGCTGAGATGGCATTTTCTGCCTGTTCTAAAGTGATGTTCATAGGTTATTATTTTTCAATTTATTTATTTGTAAGTTAATGAATATTAAATCAAATTAATTTTAAAAAAAAATGCTCCAGAGAGTTTCACTTTCTGGAGCATTTTCAAAATCTCTCTAATTTTTTAGAAACTATAGCCCAGTGAAAGAGCGAATCCACTAAATCTGGCCTTATCTTGGTTTACACTTTCCTTGCCTGCAGATTGAAAATCCATACTATAGCGGGCATTGATATTAATATCTGGAGTTATTCTGTAGCCAACTCCGACAACTCCACCCGCAACAGCTTTCCTCAAATCATCAGTGTCTGTAGATGATGCAGTTTGTGTACCGTTAACATAGGTTTTGGTGCTTTGGTTGGTTAAGAAAGATGCTTGAGGACCTAACATAAAATGTAACTCAGGCGTGGCGTTGTAAGCAAATAATACTGGCACATCAATATAACCAACTTTAGAGTTAAGTTCGCCAGTTGTACCAGCCACAGTTTCTTTTAGTTTACTTACCTTTTGTGAATAAATCACCTCTGGCATAAACGAGACTTTATCGCTCAATGGAATTTCTACAAATGCTCCTGCTTGAAAACCTGGACTAAATTCGGTAGTGTAATTTGTGCCTGCAAGACTGTACTTACCGCCCATCATTAAGTTACCACCTGCCTTAATACCAAATCTAATGTCTTTTGTAGTTTGTGCTTGGGATGTAAAGGTTAACGCTGTGAGCGATAATCCTAAACCTAAAATCCATACTTTTTTCATAAGTTTTTGTTTTAATTCTATATAGCTAACTGTAATAACTATGCCAAGTTAATTGTTTTAACATCTTAATAATAGCGATTTTTAGGTTTAAAAAGCTGTAAGTCAATGCTTTTTGACTATGCTTTAATTGTTGTTAGGGACAGGTTTTGCACTGTTTTATCTTGTAGCTTATCCTATACAAAAAAAGACCATCTTATGAAAGACGGTCTTTAAATTTTAAGCAATTAGTAAATTAGAATTTAATGCCTAAGCCTAATTGAAATACTTGGTTTTTAAACTCTGGAGTTGTTGTACTTCCATTTTCATTATTCTTTTGGAAATCTAAAGCATAACGACCATTGATTCCGAATTGGCTGTTGATATCATATCTGAAACCAATAACACCACCAACTAAGCTCTTTTTAAAACGGTCAGACTCGTCTTCAACAAGTGTTTGTTGAGCTGTGCCAAAACCATTTTCGAATTTATTGTCAGTAGATAATAAGAATGAAACCTGTGGACCAGCAACCAAATTTAATCCACCACCAACTCTAATGCTTGCTAAAATTGGTAAGTCGATAAATGACGTTCTTTGTGTAAACTCACCAAAGGTTGATGTTAGTTTATAACCTTTTGTTGAATACAAAAGTTCAGGTGTAAAAGCTAAATTTTCTAATAATTTAATGTCTAACGTAACACCAGCATGGTAACCTACCAAATAATCTGTTTTAAAATCGTTATTACCATCATCTTTAATAATGTTCGAATAGTTTGCGCCTGCTTTAACACCAAATCTAATGGCTTTATCTGTTGATTGTGCATTTGCAACGCCTGTAATGAACAAGCCAATTGCTAGGATAATTATTTTTTTCATATTTTTTTCAATTATTAATTTTCTACCCTTATGGAATAAATGTGCCAAAACATTT
>SEDG01000088.1 GCA_004295885.1 Pedobacter sp.
GCTGGAGAATCAACTTTTGGAGAATCAACAACTGGAGAATCAACAACTGGTGAATCCATAGCTGGAGAATCAACTGCAGGTGAATCAGTAGCATCTGCTTTTTTCTCAGAGTTACAAGCAGCAACACCTAAAGATAATGCTAAAGCTAAAAAGCCGAATTTGAATAAGTTTTTCATTTTAATTCTGTTTTAATGATTAATTAATTTACATGTTATGCTGCAAAGTTAATATTTATATTTATTTCTTCATTATTTGCAACAAAAAATACTTTTTTGACATAAAAAAGGCCTGAATAAATAAATATTCAAGCTTTTTTTATCAATTTTTGTTTTTGACTAGTGTTTAACTACTGTTGTATCAGTTTTAACAACTGTATCAGTTACAGTAGTATCATTTTTGATTGTAGTATCAGCAGAAACAGTAGTATCAGCACCTGTAGTATCAGAACTTTCACCTGTTTTCTCAGAGTTACAAGCAGCTACACCTAAAGATAATGCTAAAGCTAAAAAGCCAAATTTGAATAAGTTTTTCATCGTAATTTCTATTTAAATAATTAATTAATTTACAGGTTAATACAGGAATGTTAAAAAGGTAACCCGTAAATCTGAAAAAAAGTGAAATTATTTTTATTTAGTGCTTAATGTTCTCCGAATTAGCCTTTATTTTATTTGAATCTACTACTGAAGAATCTAGTTTTGGCGAATCTAATTTAGGAGAATCAATTTTGTTTGTGTCTACAGGAGCTGGTTTCGGAGAATTGGAGAACCAACCACAAGATGTTAAAGATAAGGACAATGCGAAGGCTAAGAAGCCAAATTTAAATACATTTTTCATTGTTAATTTTTTTTAAAAGTTAAATTTTTTGGGTTTTACCTTAATGCAAATATTTTTAAAAGGTGACCGTTAAAAACGAGAAATATATTTTTATTTTTTTGGGGTTACCATTGTTGGTTTTCGTGTATTAACGTGTGATATTTTTGCACAGAAGGTTGTTTTATAAACCTGATTGAAGTGATATTAAGCAAAGCTGAAAGCGAAGCGAGATTTAACGGACAGCAGGACTAACATTAAGAAAATTCACTGTCCTTGCTTTCCAAATCAAAAAATAGCTTAAGGATTGTCATTTTATAATTAAAAATATTTTTTTTGTCTATCATTGGGTTACCATTCACGTTTAAATGTATTAATTGGTGAGTTTTAAGTTAAATAGTTCAGTTCCAACAGATAGAGAGGTAGTATTAGGTATACTTAACAACTCGGAAGAAGCGCTAAATAAATTGTACGCGGGGTATTATCCGATGGTTTTACAATTTATTTTAAACAATAACGGCGATGAAGATGATGCAAAAGATGTGTATCAGGAAGCAATTATTGTTTTATATAACAAAATCAAAACTGGCAACTTTGAGCTAAGTAGCAAGCTAAAGACCTATATATATTCGGTTAGTCGCCGAATATGGTTAAAGAAACTAGCACAACATAGCAAAAAGACAAATAACATAGCCGATTTTGAAGATGTATTAGTTGTTGATGAAGATGTAGAACAGCATGAACAAAAAGATATGCAGTTCGACAAGATGAAAGTTGCCTTGGAAGGTTTAGGTGAGCCTTGCAAAACGATAATACAAGATTTTTATATCAATAGTTTATCGATGCAAGATATTTGTGAGAAGTTTGGTTATACCAATACAGATAACGCCAAAACACAGAAATATAAATGTTTACAAAGGTTAAAAAAGTTATTTTTTCAATCATAAAATGAGGAACGAGATAGAATTAGAAGCGATTATTGAAGATTACTTAAATGGTAAACTGACAGCTGACGAGCATAAAGCTTTTGAGCAGTTGAGAAATAATGACCCGATTGTTGACCATAAAGTAGTGGCGCATAAGGTATTTTTAGAATCGATGAAGCAGTATGCGGATGTTTTGTTGTTGAAACAGCAATTAGATGCAGCTCATGATAAAATTGATGTTGCAGCTATTAGTGCTAAAGTGGGTCCACATCCATCTAAAATTGTAAGAATTTTTAGAAACAACAAATCTGCTATTGCAGTTGCCGCTTCGTTTTTAATATTGGCAATGATTATGTTGTATTCTATACAAAGTCAAAAAGATGTTGGGTTGCAGCAAGTGAAAAGAGATGTCAATGACATCAAAAACGCCCAAGATATTTTTGTTTATACTTTGGGTTATCCGAAAGATGACGTGGTTTTAGGTGATGGCTACGTGAGTTCTAAAACTGGTTTAAATGGCGATACCGTTGCTTATCAAGTTGCCATTCCTGTAAACCCAGGTAATAGTGGTGGTCCATTGCTCGATAATAGCGGAAACGTAGTAGGTGTAATCAATGGAAAAGAAACAAAAACTGATGGTGCAGCATTTGCCGTAAAATCTAAATATATAATGGAAGCTTTAAATGCAATTCCGCAAGATTCTTTAAGTAGAAGAGTTGCTTATGGCAAAAGAAGTTCATTACTAGGTTTAAAGCGTAATCAGCAGGTGCAAAAAATACAAGATTATGTTTTTATGATTAAAGTGTATTAATATTCCCAAAATATTAACTTTGGAAACCGTCATGATATTTATCGTGACGGTTTTTGTTTTTAAATGATTTGTTATGGAATTTGGAAGAGTTGCTGAAGAAGAGGTTTTAAATGTTGATTTTACTTTGCCCGTAGACGGCGAGCAAACCATCCTTACTTTAAAAGATAATGAACCATTAGCTAATCCCGCGTTTTTTGTAGGTTGTGCTAAATGGGGAAGAAAGGAGTGGAAGGATTTAATTTATCCGAAGAAAACTAAGGAAGCCGATTTTTTAGGCGAATATGTTAAACATTTTAACTCTATTGAATTAAACGCTGTTTTTTATAGCATTCCCAAGGAAGAACAAATTATCAAATGGGCAGAAATGGTGAGTGCAAACACCAATGAGGATTTTATCTTCTGTCCGAAATTTTCTAGAACGATAACTCATATCAAAAGATTAAAAGACACAGATTTTTTAACAGATGAGTATATAAAAGCAATATCTGCCTTTGGAAAATATTTAGGTCCTTGCTTTTTGCAGGTGAGCGATAATTTCGGTCCAAATAATATTGATGTATTAGAAAGCTACTTAGAAAAATTACCAAAAGACTTAAAGGTATTTGTAGAGGTTAGGCATAAGGATTGGTTTGCTGGCGATGCTAAAAAACAATTGTTTGCAATGTTAGCTAAACATGATAAAGGAGCAGCAATTACTGATGCCAGCGGTAGAAGAGATTGTTTACACATGGAATTGTCAACTCCAGAGGCTTTTATCAGGTTTGTAGGTAATGGTGGTAAGTTTTTAGATTCTGACAAAGCTAGGGTTGATGAATGGGTTGTGAGAATTAAACAATGGATAGCTAATGGTTTAGAGAAAGTTTATTTCTTTTTGCACCAGCACGATGAAGCCGATACGCCATTGATTGCAGATTATACGATTGAGCAGTTCAACAAACATTTAGGTAGCGATTTGTCACGAATAAATTTTATTCCAAAAAGTAATCTACTACTTTAATAGACTTTTTGTAACTTCAACTCATTAAACATTTTATTAATTTAAATTAAAATACAATGAGTTTAAGAATAGGAGATACAGCACCAAATTTTAAGGCAACAACATCTATCGGTGAAATTGATTTTTACGAATATTTGGGTGATAGTTGGGGAGTTTTATTTTCGCACCCAGCAGATTATACGCCAGTTTGTACAACGGAACTTGGCAGAACAGCCTCTTTAAAGCCAGAATTTGATAAGAGAAATGTGAAGGTTTTGGCTTTAAGTGTTGATTCGGCAGAATCTCATAAGGGCTGGATAAGCGATATTAACGAAACTCAAAATACAAATGTAGAGTTCCCAATCATTGCAGACCAAGATAAAAAGATAGCAGATGCGTATGACATGATTCATCCAAATGCATCTGAGACAATGACTGTCCGTTCTCTTTTTGTAATCTCTCCAGACAAAAAAGTAAAATTGATGATTACCTATCCCGCTTCTACAGGAAGGAATTTCACGGAAGTATTAAGGGTTATCGACTCTTTACAGTTAACTGCCCAGTATAGTGTCGCTACACCAGCAGATTGGAAAGATGGAGAAGATGTTATTGTAATGAATAGCATTAAAACGGAAGATATTCCTGCAAAATTCCCTAAAGGGCATCAAGTTATTAAGCCTTATTTGAGAACTACCCCTCAACCTAATAAGTAAATTTAAAATTTTTGTTTCTTTTTGAAACTTTTGTAACTAAATTAGGTTTAAATACTTAATTAAATTACCAATACAAATTAAATTTATGAATACTGGAAAAGTAAAGTGGTTTAATACCCAAAAAGGCTATGGATTTATTGTTTATGATGGCAATAAAGAAATTTTTGTCCATTTTAAAGATGTTGCTGGAGGAATTGACAGCATTAAGGAGAATGATGAAGTTGAATTTGATATTACCGAAGGTAAAAAAGGATTGCAAGCCGTTAGCGTTAAAAAGGTTTAAATCATTCTATATAAATAACCAGAGATGCACACACATAAACACGGATATTTATCTGTGTGCATCCTTTTCATCTGTGGTTTGAATAAAGGTTAGTAATGCTGCACAATTTTGGCCTTGATAACCAAATAGCCTTTGTTATTTTGAGTAAATATTAAAAAATCATCGTGGGTCGATTCTATTTTATATTTTTTGACTAAGTTTTCTGCTTTCTCTGGGAAATTTCTAACAATAACATTTCCCTGAAGTTCTTTTTCCTTTTTCAATTCATTCAAAGTTAATAACGAATCGATTTCGAAAATTCTCCCTAGAAAATCTGTTTTAATTTCATCACTAAAATATAATTGACTTTGTTGATGCAATTTTTTTAGTCCAAACTTTTCGGCAATCAAATTAAAAGCCCCACTTTTTAAAAGCGCAACATCTGGTTCGTATAAATAGCCTGCTGGTTCGCTTTGTGCTATTTCTATCTTTGTCTGTAAATCACTAATTGAAAATTGAAAGACCTTGTTTTTTTCATTTAAGGTAACACAAACAACTTTTGTTGCTCCGGTAAAATTTCTATCTATAACCCAGAGCAACTCTTTGCATTCATTTTTTACACTAACGATATGAATTTCACTTACATTTTTCAATTCACTTAAACCAGCTGAAATATCTAACAGAGGCGCAGTTTTTATAATGATGCGTTGAGCTTTAGCCAGTAAAAAATTTAGGTTTTCAGTTACATCTGGTGTGCAATCTTTTAATTTAAAAACCTTATTGTCGTTGCTTCTTCTCGCAGGGTCGATATAAATGGTGTCGAAATTTTTAGTAGAGCTTTTTAAAAATTCAAGTCCATCACCTGAAATTACCGAAAGGTTGTTTGCACCAAGAACTTTCGCATTGTGGGCTGTAATTTCTGCTAACTCCGGTTTTATTTCGCAACTATAAACCTCACCAATCTTCTTCGCGAAAAAATAACTGTCAATGCCAAAACCAGCAGTTAAATCTAATAGTGATTTACCAATGGCCAAATCAGCTTTGTAAGCCGCTGTAGTTTCTGAAGAAGTTTGTTCAATAGATAACAACGCTGGATAATAAATACCCGCTTCGCTAAACCAAGTAGGGAGTTTGTTTTTTGCTTTCTTTTTTGCAGCAATTTGCCCAGCTAATTCTGCCGAGCCCACATTTTGAAACATAGGTTTAGCTAATGCAATCCTATTCACATCAGTTAGCAAGTTTGAATTAATAAACTGCTGTACTTCCTTGTCTAAAATGTGTTTATTCATTTTACTAACTTTATTGTCTGTGAATTTTTAACCACAAAAAGCACAAAGAAAACAAAAGATTTAGTTATAATATGCTTTAGTCTTTTAGCTCTGCACTTTGTCCTTCATCACAATCTGGCAAGTATGTCTGCTTTTTACTTCCAACAAAACATCCTTGTTAACGACAACCCTATCAATGGTTTGTTGGTTGTAATAACGGATAGTAACTAATTCTAAACCTTTATTGTATTTCACTTTAAAGGTTTCTGATAAGTCTTTTATCAATTGTTCTATTTTCGCATCATCATTATCTACACTTACTGAAAAACTAATGGCAGAGTTTAGCATTGTGTTAACCTTTACTTTGTTTTTATGTAGGATGTTAAAAATCTGACTTAAATTTTCTTCAATAATAAAGGAAAAATCTTTTGGAAAAATAGAGATCAGTACCTGATTTACCTTAAAAATAAAAGACGCAACCGGTAAAGGTGATGCTAAGCCTGTAATTGCTGTTCCCACTGCTTCTGGTTCGATAAATGAACGCACATATAAGGGAATTCCTTTATTTTGAATAGGTTTTATGGTTTTTGGATGAATAACCGTGGCGCCGTAATAGGTTAACTCAATTGCATCATGATAGGAGAGCTGAGGGATTTTCTCAGTTTCATCGAACCATTTTGGGTCTGCGTTTAAAACCCCTGGCACGTCTTTCCAAATCGTCATCGATTCTGCATTTAAGCAAGCGCAAAATATGGCGGCAGAATAATCAGAACCTTCTCTGCCCAAAGTGCTTGTGAAATTTTCGCTAGTGGCACCAATGAAACCTTGGGTAACTACCACACCTTTATCTAAAAAAGTAGGTAGATGTTTTTTAATCTCTTGTTCTGTTTTGTTCCAGATTACAGTGGCTTCACGGTAGTTATTGTCTGTTTTGATGTAGTTTCTAGCGTCGGTCCAAATTGTAAAAATACCAGCTAAATTTAAGTAAGCAGCCACAATTTTGGTAGAAACTACTTCGCCAATAGACACAATTTGGTCGTACAAATAATCTGCACTATCACTTGCTTCTTCTTCTAAAAGCCATTCTATTTCTACAAAAGTATTCGCAACGTCATCATAAACTGGGTTTTTACGGTCTTCAAATAAACTTGATATCATATCAAAATGAAAAGCTTTAATTTCATCAAATATTTGATGCGCTTTTTCATCTCCTTTAACGTAAGCAAATGTCAATTCCTCCAATTTATTGGTCATTTTTCCCATGGCCGAGATAACGATTAGTAAATTAGTAGGTGGATATCCTTGTACTATTTTAGCCAAATTTTTAACGCCCTCTGCGTCTTTTACAGAGGCTCCTCCGAATTTGAATACTTGCATTAATTTGTTGTGGTTAAGATGGTATTTGGTTTAGCTATTTCTTTTAAAGCCGCAGATGGAACGGTGACTTCTGTTATTCCGTATGCATAGGCTTTAATCTCATAAGGATTATAGAAAAATACTAATCCTTTATTGCTCACGTAGAAATTATCGGGTAATGTGAATTTCCCATCATTAAAAAAGTATTTTCCAGCTAATGGTACGGTCGGAGATAGTTTTTCATCCTTCCTAAAAATACCTTCAGCTATGCTAGTTAATTTAGCCTTATTGCTCTTATCTATTAGCGAATCTAAAGTTAAAGGCTGATTCGTTTTTGGATTATAATTGATGAAAGAAAAATTGGTATTAGGATGAGCGCCACCAGAATAATCAGAATGAACATACTCCAAGGCAATATAATTTGCAGTCTGGTGAAGCACATTAACATCAATATTTAAAAACCAAGCTTGCTCGGTGTCTTTATTTTCCTTGTAAAAGCTATCATAACCTGTTATAAAACTCTCTGCAATATCCTGATAAGCAATAATTGCCTTATCTTCTTCTGAAAAATAATTAAGTATTTGTCGCTGAATGTATTTATTCAATTCTTCATTTTTGAAAACTGGATATTGGATTACGGCTTTTGTAGTATCACTTTCCTTCGCGTCAGTTTTTACGATATTTTTGCTGTAAACTTTTATAGAATCGTAGCTGTAAGACAAAGTATCAACAACACTTTCACTGTTCTCAACTTTGTTCTTCTCATTTCTACAAGCTGCTATAAAAGATAGGAGAAATAAATATAAAGCAATTTTTTTCATCTTAATTATGGGTTTGCGCTTTAGATAAAGATGCATTTAGCCACCCAGTTTCTATATGTGCCTTATATTTATTGTAAAAATTAATTGCAGGTTCATTCCAATCTAAAACTTGCCAAGTCATTCCGTTATAATTGCCATTTTTCGCTTCTGCGATAACAGTTTCAAATAACAGTTTTCCAATGCCTTTTCCTCGTGCTTCTTCGGTAACTAAAAAGTCTTCTAAATATAAACGGCAGCCTTTCCAAGTGGAGTATCTGGTGTAAAACAAAGCAAAACCTAAAACCACTCCATTCTCTTCGGCCACATAAGCTTTCCAAACAGGTGTTTCTCCAAAACCAGCATCGATAAACTCTGCTAAAGTAACTGTAACTTCTTCAGGTGCTTTTTCGTAAATAGCCAATTCATTAATTAATTCTAATAACCTTGTGCAATCTTCTTTTACTGCAACTCTTATGTTTATGTTCATGTGTTCGTTTGTAGTCGTTTGTTATTGGTTTTTAGTTGGACGTTAACCTTTTGCCGCTGGTTTTTCGTTTATGGTGTTTAGGAACGAAAGACGCCTCTACTCAGCTTTCCAATGTTTAATTACTCTTTTGCCAAAAATGTTGCTTCCAATTCTAACCATAGTACTTCCTTGTTCAATAGCCAATTTATAGTCTGAAGACATTCCCATAGAAATTTCTTTAAAGCTATCCTCTTTTCTAAAAAAGCTAACTTTAATGCCGTCAAAAAGCACTTTTAATTCTTGAAATTCAGCTTTAGTCTGACCTTCTAATGCTGTGTTTGTAGCAATTCCCATTAAGCCGACAATCCTTACGTTTTTAAAGGTTTGAAACTCCTCAGACCTTAATAATTCAATAGCTTCGTCAAATCCCAACCCAAATTTTGTGTCTTCATCAGCTATGTAAATCTGTAAAAGACAATCGATAATCCGGTTGTTTTTTGCAGCTTGTTTCTCTATTTCCTTCAAAAGCTTAAGGCTATCTACAGATTCGATCAGTTTTACAAACGGAGCAATATATTTTACCTTATTGGTTTGTAAATGGCCAATTAAATGCCATTCTATATCTTGTGGCAGTTGAGCTTGTTTCTCAACCATTTCTTGCACTAAATTCTCCCCAAAAACTCTCTGTCCGGCATTGTAAGCTTCTAATGCGGCATCTGCCGGATGATTTTTAGAAACTGCAACCAATTTAACCCCAGCCGAATCTAATTCATTTTTATATTTCAATAAGTTATCTGCAATGCTCATTTATCAGTATTTTTGGTAAAATTAACATCCTTAGTCCAATTTGACTAAGAAATAAGAAGGTTTTACAAATAATGAAAAGATTTTTTACCCTTATCATGCTTTGCTTATTCATTTACGCTTGTAAACCAGGTGTTCCAAAGGATATCATTCAGCCAGATAAAATGGAGAAAGTATTGATAGATATTCATATTGTGGATGGTTATCTGTCTACTTTAAATTTACCAAATCAAGACACTTCAAAAAAAGTGGCAGCTCCCTTATATAATGGTATTTACAAAAAATTCGACATCGATTCAGCTTTATATAATAGAAGTCTAGATTATTATTACAATCATCCCGACGTTATGAAAAAGATGTATGATAGCGTGAGTGTTAAACTTACGGTTTTAAAGGAACAGGTTACTAAAGAAGATTTACAAGCCTTAGAATATTCCTTTAAAGGTATTTTTGATGCAAGTGCGAAAGACAGCACGCAATACGACCCAACTTTAGACAAAAGATATAATTACAGGTATCTAATCAAACAGCGGTATGGTAATTTTGGCAATGTTTCATCTGTAGCTATGCCATCGCCTGTGGCTGTGCCAGCGCCTGCAATGCCAATGCCAGCTACAGTTAGGTCAAAGCCTAGATTAGACACATTATCCGCTCAAAAAGCAATCCCAGTTCAATAATATGTTATATCCCGAAAATTGCCAAGAGCGTTTAGGCTTTAATGAGGTGCGACAAATGGTTCATCAACATTGTTTAAGTACAATGGGACAAGCATTGGTTGCTAAAATGCAAGTGATGACCAAGTTTGACCAGATTAATAAATTTCTTCGTCAAACCAGTGAGTTCAAAAGTATATTAGAAAATCAAGAGCCGCTACAAATCAGTACCTTTTTTGATATCAAAATACT
>SEDG01000089.1 GCA_004295885.1 Pedobacter sp.
AACATCGAACCTCAAAAAGCTGAAAATTCTATTCTTTTAGCTTACAATAAACCAGTAGGCATAACCAGCACAACCGAAGCCAACGTAAAAGGTAACATTGTTGACCATGTTAATCACAGTGAACGTGTTTTCCCAATCGGTAGATTAGATAAAGATTCATCGGGATTAATTTTCCTAACCAACAACGGCGATTTAGTTAACAAGATTTTAAGAGCAGGTAATAACCACGAAAAAGAATATATCGTTACCGTAAACAAACCTTTAACTCCACAATTTATTGAAGGAATGAGTAAAGGTGTTCCTGTTTTGGGGGTGATGACAAAAAAATGTAAAGTGACCCAAGAAAGTCCTTTTGTTTTTAAAATTACCTTGATACAAGGCTTAAATCGTCAGATTAGAAGGATGTGTGAGCACTTTGGTTTTGAAGTGACCAAGTTGGAGAGAACCAGAATAATGAATATTACGCTCAAAGGCTTGCCAACTGGCGATTGGAGAGAATTAACGGAAGAAGAACAAGCTGAGATTTTCAAGCTAGTTGCCAAATCAAGCTCTGAAAAACCAGTTACGCCAAAACGTGTAACTAAAAAATCGGCTCCAGAAAAAGAAGAAAAACCTGCGCAACGTTTTGCAAAAGACAAAACTCGTGGTAGTAAAACAAAAGGTGACCATAAAACGGCTGGTGCACCTTCAAAAGGTGGCGCACCAAGTTCAGACTGGTTTAAATCTGGCCCGAGTAAAAGGTCAACCCGCCCATCAAATGGTAAATCAGGCGTTCCAGGTGCAAAAACTCGTAGTCCGAAAAGGAAATAATGAGTCAATAGTTGCGAGTGATGAGTTAAATGTCTGGATATAAAGTCATTTTATATTTGAATTAACCCTCATAACATTCAACCCGCAACCCATAACACAAAAATAATTACCTTTGCATCTAATGGTTAGCACTAAAAAAATAGATATTCGTTCCTTGGATTTGCCAAGCTTGCAACAACATTTCACTGAGATGAAAGAGCCAGCTTATCGTGCAAAACAAGTATATCAATGGCTTTGGGAAAAATCTGCTCGTAGTTTCGAGGAGATGAGCAACCTATCTAAAGATTTACGCAAAAAGCTTGACGACAACTATAGCATCAACGTTGTTGAAATAAATAGTGCACAATTTAGCAACGATCATACCATTAAGAATGCTTTCCGTTTATATGATGGGAACATTGTTGAAGGTGTTTTAATTCCAACAGACGATAGAATGACTGCTTGTGTAAGTTCGCAAGTGGGTTGCAGTTTAACCTGCAAGTTTTGCGCTACGGGTTACATGGACCGCAAGCGAAATCTCAACGCAGATGAAATTTACGACCAAGTAGTATTAATTGACCAACAAGCCAAGAAAAACTACAACATTCCTCTAACAAACATAGTTTACATGGGAATGGGTGAGCCATTATTGAATTATGCCAACGTCCTTAAATCAATTGAAAGAATTACAGCCCCAGATGGTTTAAATATGTCGTATAAACGCATTACTGTTTCTACGGCTGGTATTGCAAAAATGATTAAAAAGTTGGGTGATGATGGCGCTAAATTTAATTTGGCACTTTCACTTCATGCTGCCAATGACATCAAACGCCATGAAATCATGCCAATTACTGAGCATAATTCCTTAAAGGCATTGGCCGAAGCCCTAAAATACTACTTCCAGAAAACCAAAAACCCCGTTACTTACGAATACATTGTTTTCAATAACTTTAATGATGAAATTCAAGATGCAATGGAATTAGTTAAATTCTGCAAGCATGTTCCTTGTAAGGTAAATTTAATTGAATATAACCCAATTCAGTTTGCAGATTTTATCAATGCAGAAGGCGACAAAATTGATGCATTCGCAGACCATTTACGTAAAAACGGCGTAAACACAAACATCAGGCGTAGCCGTGGCAAAGACATAGATGCCGCCTGCGGACAATTAGCCGTAAAAGAAACCGCTGATAATTAGTTCGCAGTTATCAATTGGCAATTTGCAGCTCCCTCTTACATCTTCCATTTTACATCAATTTCTCTTTTTCTAAAGAAATTTGTTAAATTGAATTATGATTGCCGTAAAACGTTTAGCCACAGATATGATTGAATTGCTTTTCCCTGAGCTTTGCAACGCTTGTGGTACTCATTTATACTATGGCGAAAAGCAAATCTGCACCAAATGCCTTTACGATTTACCCTACACGGATTATCATTTACACTCAGATAATCGAGTAGCTAAACAACTGTGGGGAAGATTGCCTATAAACGCCGCAATGGCCATGTTGTATTTTAGAAAAGGAACGAAAGTTCAAAATCTAATGCACAGTTTAAAATACAAAAGCCAAACCGATGTTGGCTTACGCTTGGGGAATTTGTTAGGTGATAAACTAAAACTAGGGGAAGCATATCAAGACATAGATTTAATTATTCCTGTGCCTTTACATCCTAAAAAAGAAAGGCTGCGAGGATATAATCAAAGTGAATTTATAGCTGATGGCGTTGCCGAAATATTAGATGTTCCGGTAAGCAAAAGCCATTTGCTTAGAGATAAATCAACTGAAAGCCAAACCAAAAAAGCAAGATATACGCGATACGAAAACATGCAGTCCGTTTTTAATGTTAATGATAAAGAACAATTGGAAAAGTTGCACGTTTTGTTAATAGATGATGTAATTACCACGGGTGCAACATTAGAGGCTTGTGGCAATGCCTTATTAAACGCAGGAATAAAAAAATTAAGTATAGCAGCAATTGCTTTTGCCGAATAATTTATGAGAATAAAACTACTCGTCTTATGTTTAATGACCTCTTTGCTTTTTGCAGCTTGCAATAAGGATGAGGATATTACATTTGATGTAGATGCAAAAATTGCTTTCTCAACTGATAGCGTTTTATTCGATACGGTATTTACAGCAATAGGCTCCAGCAACAGAAGGTTAAAAATTTACAACCCTAACTCCAAAGCGATAATTATCAATACAATTAAGTTAAGTGGAGGTAATGCATCAGCCTATAGTTTAAATATCAATGGCATCGCGACTACTGAAACAGCCGAATTAAAGATTAATGGGAATGATTCTATCAATGTTTTTGTGAAGGTAAACATCAATCCAACGCTACAGAATTTACCTTTCATCGTAGAAGATTCAATCTTATTTTCCTTTAATGGGAAAAAGCAAAACATCCCGCTGGTAGCCTATGGGCAAAACGCAAATTTTGTAAACAGTAGTACTATCCAAACAAATACGATATGGAATAGCAAATTGCCCTACATTATCTATAAGTCGGTAACAGTTGGCAAGGATGCGAATTTAACCATCGCCGCTGGCACAAGAATTCTATTTCATGGCAATGCGACCATGAGCATCAAAGGCACTTTAACTGCCGTTGGAACAAAAACAGATACCATTTTATTTGCTAGCGATAGATTAGAGAAGCTTTACAAAGACGAAACTGGCCAGTGGAATGGATTACATTTTTATCCCGAAAGCAAAGATTCCCAAATCAATTATGCCATTATTAAAAATGGAATAGCCGGTATTACCGTTGATTCCTTATCGCTAAATAGCAAACCAAAGCTATTATTAACCAATAGCATTATTAAAAACATGGAGGTTGTCGGCTTTTTAGGCTACCAAACAGAGCTAACAGCCTTTAATAACTTATTTTTTAACTGTGGTCAATATTTGCTTTACGGAGTTGGCGGTGGCCGATACAACTTAAAACAAAATACATTTGCAGGGTATAATATCAATTTCGCCCGTAAAACACCAGCAGTTTATTTGTCAGATTACATCAGCAACAACCAAGCGGCCAACCTTACCGTAGATATCGTAAATAATATAGTCTGGGGTAATTTAAAAGATGAATTTGTAATTGACAAAAAAACACCAAATAGCATTCTGATTGCCAACATCAAAAATAACCTGCTGAGAAATTCAATTACCACCTACGATTTAAATGGTAATATCTTTAATGCAGAGCCATCATTTGTTAACGTCGAAAAGGGAAACTTTAGGCTCAATCCAACAAGTCCCGCAAACAATAAAGGCTATAATTTAAGCGCAGACCTGTTCTTTGGAAGTTATTTAAGCAAGGATTTAAATAATAAAACAAGAATATTTCCCTCAGAATTAGGGTGTTACGAGAGCAACTAAAGAAATTTAAACTTTTTAAAAACTTTTTGGAACGCTATCCGTTTATATATTCGAGAGCGTTAATTTAGATGGTAAGGGTCGATATTTCTTCTGAAGTATCGGCCCTTTACTTTATAGCAAATTCTCAACTTCACATCAAACAGCTCCACCTCTTAACAAATCAGCAAATATCAACGTTAACCCTTAAAATAATTAGTCAACACTTCCTTAATTTCATCTGGATTAAATGGTTTTAAAATATGTCCATTCATCCCCGATTCCTTAAATTTAACATTTTCGTTGTGTAAAGTAGACGCCGTAAGTGCTATAATTGGAACTGATTTAAAATATTCCCCTTCAATTTCACGGATAATTCGAGTAGTATCAAATCCATCAATTCCAGGCATTCTGATATCCATAAAAATAAGATCATAAATATTATTCATTACCTTATTTATCGCTTCCTCGCCATTCATGGCAAAGTCAATAACCAATCCCCATTTAGTCAAAAAACGCTTGGCGATAAGGATGTTTACTTCATTATCGTCAACAACTAAAATTCTTTTACCTGTAAATACGGTTGGGGGGCTAATTTGCTTAGGCGGCGTGTAGGAAGTTGAAAGTACATTAAAGTTTATCGCAAATGAAAATACAGTTCCTTTACCCTCGGTACTTTCCACGGTAATTTCCGACTGATAAAGTTTTAACAATCTCTTTGTAATCGCCAGCCCTAAGCCTGTCCCACCATATTTTCTTGATATATCAGCTCGTGCCTGGGTAAACGTCTCGAAGATGTAAGATTGTTTATCCTTCGGTATTCCTATTCCCGTGTCCCTTATCTCAAAATAAATAGAAGCAATATCGCCATCCTTTTTCTTCAGTGAAATGATAAGGTCTATTTTTCCATTTTCTGTAAACTTAATCGCATTTCCTATCAAGTTAATAATAACCTGGTATAGCCTCGTTTTATCTCCTAATAACTGCTCTGGTATAGCGTTATCATAAAATAGACTTAATAAATTACGTCTGTTATTAGCGCTCATTTGCAAAGAGTTGATAATATCTACGCATAGAGAATGCAAATCAAATGGCGCTGATTCCAGTTGGAGGTTTCCAGTTTCAATTTTGGTAAAATCTAAAATATCATTAATGATATTTAATAAGTTTTCGCCTGAAAATTTGAGAATATTTAAGTCGTTTATTTGAGATGCTTTTGGGTTATTATCTAGTAAAAGATGAGTCATTCCGATAACAGCATTTAAAGGTGTCCGTATCTCATGACTCATTACGGAAAGAAACATCTCTTTCGCCTCACTTAACTGCAAGGCATGTTCGCGAGATTCTAAAATCTCTTTTTCAACTTGTTTACGTTTGGTGATGTCGTAAATAAGCTCAACCTGTCTTTCTAATTGTCCCAATGCATTTATGATGGGTGTATTCGCAACTGAGAGCCAAATTGGACTTCCATCCTTTTTATTTGCTAATACTTCAATAGTATATGCCTGTTTGTTTTTAGCTTTCTTTCTAGCATTGTCAACAACTGTCCGATCTGTGTCTTCGGTAGAAAGCAAATCTCCCAACATTTTACCTGAAAGTTCGTCTAATGAATAACCAACTAAGTTCTCTAAAGCTTCGTTTACCCAAGTTATTTCTCCTCTTTCATTGGTGATGGCAACTCCAGTATCTGTCTTACTCGCTACAAGAGATAAAATTTGAAGTTCTTCTTCCGCCTTCTTCTTATCGGTTATATCAATAATAATTTCAACTTCTGTTTCTACTTTCCCATCTATATCTAAAACAACGGTGTTATAAATAGATAACCATATCTTTTGTTTATCCTTTCTATAAGCTAAAATATCAACAGTAAACGACTGCTTTTGCCTAGTGAGTTTTCTGGCATTTTCAATTAGTGACCAATCCGTTTCGGGGCCACTGATCAAATCGCCTAATGGCTTACCTTTTAAATCTTCTAAATTAAAGCCTGTAATTTTTTCAAAAGCCTCGTTAACCCAGGTGACATTGTTTTGGGGGTCGTTAATTACCACACCATTATTTACTTTACTGGCAACAAAGGAAAGCTTAGTTAATTCTTGTTCAACTTTTTTATCCTCTGTAATGTCTCTTCCGTAGCAATACCACCTCTGTTCTTTTGCTACCATTCCCCAGCTAATCCATCGCACATCACCAGCTTTACTTACCAACCTAAAATCTATCCTAAATTGTTTCTCCTTTTTCCGAAGCCCTTTTTCTAAAGCATAAACGATTCTATCAACATCATCCCGATAACAATAATTCCAAATACTTTTCCCTACCACTTCTTCTACCGTATACTGAAGCATAGGGGTTACAGCATTGTTTATAAAAAGAATGCCCCCGTTTCTATCCAAAATACAATGAATTTCGGGCGAAACAGTAAAAATATCTATGAACTCGTCAAAACGCTGGGCTTGTGCTTTGAGCTGCATATTTTTTCTCTTCAAAGTAAGCTGGGCTATAACCTGCACTGCAAGCGTTTCTAAGGCTTCTATTTGATTTTCAGTCAAGTCTCTAGCAACGTTGTCTAATAAAACCAAACAGCCTAATTCAAAGCCATCGGCATCCTTTAAAGGTGCGCTTGCATAAAACTGAATTCCACTGCCGAGAGACAGCATGGAATGCTGAGCTAATTCTGGATCCATGGAAACGTTGGGCACCAAGAAAATTTTGTCTAACATCATTGTATGTTGACAAACTGTTACATTTCTAGGGATGACTTTGTATTCGGGACCAATGCCAAAGGCAGATTTAAGTATAATATTTTCCCTGTCTACAAAGGAAATATAGGCCATTGGTACGTTAGCAATTTGAGCAGCTAACTTTACAAGGTTGTCTAATTCGTTCTCAAGTGCTTCTCCCAAAATATCATAAGAGTACAATGCCGAAAGACGTTGTTCTTCATATTCAGGAGAAACACTAGGACTATTAAACATCAATAAGGTTATTTATAAAGCGGAAAACGGCTTACTAGCGCCTCAACTTTGGCTTTTACACCTAGCAAATTGCTTTCGTCTTCTGGATTTGTTAAGACCTCATCAATCAAATCAACGATTTGTTGCATTTCAGTTTCTTTAAAACCTCTAGATGTTATGGCGGCTGTTCCTACACGCATTCCGGAAGTAACAAATGGAGATTTATCATCAAAAGGAACCATGTTTTTATTTACGGTTATTTCAGCTTTTTCTAACGCCGCCTCTGCTACTTTACCAGTTATGTTCTTGTTTCTTAAATCAATTAACATCAAGTGGTTATCTGTTCCGCCAGAAATAATTCCGTAACCTTTAGCAACAAATGCCTTTGCCATCGCCTGCGCATTAGCACCTACTTGTTTAATATAAGTTAAATAATCATCTGTCAAAGCTTCGCCAAACGCAATCGCTTTAGCTGCAATAATGTGCTCTAACGGACCACCTTGTGTACCAGGGAATACAGCCATGTCTAACAATGCCGACATCATTCTGGTTTCACCTTTAGGTGTTTTTAAACCCCAAGGATTTTCAAAATCTTGACCCATCATGATCATTCCACCACGTGGACCACGAAGAGTTTTATGCGTTGTAGTAGTTACAATATGACAATGAGGAAGAGGATTTGCCAACAAGCCTTTTGCGATGAAACCAGCTGGGTGAGAAATATCAGCCAACACTAAAGCTCCAATTTGATCAGCCACCTTGCGGATGAAAGCATAATCCCATTCTCTTGAATAAGCCGATGCACCGCAAATGATCAATTTTGGTTTTTCAGCTAATGCAACTTCTTCTAATTTTGCATAATCAATTAAACCATCTTCTTTTTTTACCCCATAAAAATGGGGTTGATATAATTTTCCAGAGAAATTTACTGGGGAGCCGTGTGTCAAATGTCCACCATGTGAAAGATCAAAACCTAATATTTTATCTCCCGGTTGAATAACCGCTAACATCACAGCCGCATTAGCTTGTGCGCCAGAATGTGGTTGAACATTTACCCAAGCTGCACCAAAAAGTTTCTTTGCCCTTTCAATAGCTAAATTCTCAATCTCATCAACAACCTGACAACCGCCATAATAACGTTTCCCAGGCAAACCTTCAGCATATTTATTCGTTAATACCGAACCAGCTGCCTCCATCACTTGTTTGCTCAC
>SEDG01000624.1 GCA_004295885.1 Pedobacter sp.
TAGAATAAACCATCAGCACCTGCAGAATTTACAGTTTTAGTAGCAAATACACCTGTTAAAAGCATACCTACTATACCACCCACACCGTGACAAGGAAATACATCTAATGTATCATCTAAGCTAGTTTTTTGTTTCCAAGAAACAACAAGGTTAGAAATAACAGCAGCAATTGCACCTATAAATATACTTGATGGAATACTTACAAAACCAGCACCAGGGGTAATAGCAACCAAACCTACAACTGCACCGATACAAAATCCTAGTACCGAAGGTTTTTTACCTCTTGCTACATCAAAGAACATCCATGATAAACCAGCAGCACCCGCAGCAGTATTAGTTGTAATGAATGATGAAACAGCTAAACTACCAGCTCCAACTGCAGAACCTGCATTAAAACCAAACCAACCGAACCATAACAAACCAGTACCAATTAACACGTAAGGAATGTTAGCAGGTGGAACTTCTTTATGCTCTAAATGAGATTTTCTACGTTTTAAAACCAATGCACCAGCTAATGCAGCCATACCAGCAGAAATGTGTACCACTGTACCACCAGCAAAGTCTAAAACACCCATTTTAAATAAGAAACCATCTGGATGCCAAGTCCAGTGAGCCAATGGAGAGTAAACAAATAAGGCGAATAAAACGATGAATAAAATATATGAAGTAAAGCGAATACGCTCAGCCACTGCACCAACAACCAAACCTGGTGTGATGATAGCAAACATTAATTGGAAAACAGCAAACAATGAAAGAGGGATTGTAGCAGCTAAGCTCCAAGATGGTCCAGAATTCACCCCTTGAAAGAAGAAGAATGTTCTAGGGTCACCAATAAAGCCGCCAATTGAAGTACCGAAAGCAAGGCTGAAACCAACTACTACCCAAAGAACTGTAATTACTCCTGCAGCAACCACACTTTTGATCATTGTAGAAAGTACGTTTTTACGGTGAACCATACCTCCATAAAAAAATGCTAGCCCTGGAGTCATTAAAAATACAAGAGCTGCAGCTATTAACATGAAAGCAATATCAGCTCCATTGTACTTTCCTTCATCAAAATTTGGAAGTAAAGGAATAAATAGTGCGAAGACTGCCACTATCATTAAAATGATAAATGGAGCATACTGTTTAAATAAAATTTTAGCCATAATTTTTAGTGTTTTGCGTTATTATTTTGATTAATTCTCTAAAACTAATTATAAATTTTTAAATATTGTCATAAATTTTAATCAAAAATGTAAAAACACGTTAAAAAAACTAAACAAAACAGAAAATTAACATAAAAAGATACGTTTTACATCAAAAAAAAATAAAATGAAAGCGTTTTTTGCTAAAAAAGTCCAATTTTTACGAAATTAACGACCGAAAACGTTTACAATTACGAAAAATGCAAAATTTAGGTGCTTTTCCAACGCTAAATTATGACAATCCAATTATTGCCAGATTACGTAGATTTGATTTATGAAATCTTACCAAATTATATTCAAACAAAACGTTCCAATTTCACTTTCAGCCGCTTGGGATTTCTTCTCTTCTCCAGCAAATCTTGCTAAGATTACTCCAGATGACATGGAGTTTATAGTTACATCTACCGGTAGCGAGGGCAAAATGTATCCAGGTATGATTATTACCTACAAAGTTTCGCCGCTATTCGGAATTCATTTAAACTGGATGACAGAAATAACTCAAGTTCAGCCCGAAGAATACTTTATAGACGAACAACGTTTTGGACCTTTTAAGTTTTGGCATCACCAACATCATTTTAAAAC
>SEDG01000625.1 GCA_004295885.1 Pedobacter sp.
AAACTAGGGTTTTCCGTTGTCGCTCCAATCAAAGTCACTAAACCACGTTCTACGGCGCCCAATAAACTGTCTTGTTGCGATTTGCTGAAACGATGAATCTCATCAATAAACAAAATCGGCAATCCTAAAAAACTGTCTTTTAAGGCTGCCGCTTTATCGATTACTTCACGAATATCTTTAACGCCAGAATTAATGGCACTCAGATTAAAAAATGGTCTATCTAAATTTTGAGAAATAATAGAAGCCAATGTAGTTTTACCGACTCCAGGTGGTCCCCAGAAAATCATCGACGGTAATTGACCGCTTTCTATCGCCTTGCGCAATACAGCATCAGGACCAACCAAATGCTTTTGACCAACATATTCGTCCAGATTTTGAGGGCGCATCCGTTCTGCTAATGGCGGTAGATTTTGCATAACTAAAGATAGGAAAATTAGTAGTTAGTATTTAGAATAAAGTAATTAGAAGGTTAACTAAATACTAACTACTATATACTAAATACTAGTTTTCGGCTTCTTCTTAAAAAACTTCTTTTTCTTAACGTATGGTTTTTGTTCTGCGCTAGCAGGTTCATCTTTCGGTGCTTCACCTAAATGTGCTGGCAATTGCATGCGCTCAATCTGACGCTCAATTAACTTCTCGATATTGGCCAATTTTCGTTTGTCCTTATTATTCACAAACGTGATGGCTGTACCTGTTGTGGCAGCTCTCGCCGTTCTTCCAATTCTATGGATATAGTCTTCAGGGTCTTGGGGAGCATCAAAATTGATAACCAAATCAATCCCGGTAACATCAATTCCTCTACTTAAAACGTCAGTGCCAATCAATACATCCAGCTTGCTATTTTTAAAATCAAGCATAATTGCTTCACGGTCTTTCTGCTCCAAATCGCTATGAAAAGCCGCAACCTTTTGACCAAGCTTTTTAAAAACCTTACCAAGTTCCTTTACCTTCTCTTTTCGCCCAGCGAAAACAATAATCCGTTTATAGGTAGCTGGTTTAAGAATAGATGTCAATAAAGGCACTTTTTGGTCGTCATATACCAAGTAAATCTGCTGATTAATCCCTTCTGCAGGTTTAGAAATGGCAAGACTGATGTTTTCTGGTTCTTTTAAAAGCGTAGCGGCTAAAGATCTAATTTTTGGAGGCATAGTTGCCGAAAACATTACGGTTTGACGTTCTTTTGGTAAATAGCCAACAATCTTCATGATGTCTTCGTAAAAACCCATATCCAACATTCTATCTGCTTCATCCAATACTAAGTACTGTAGTTGGTCCATTTTTAAAAGACCGCTAGAAAGGTGGGCGATTAATCTTCCTGGAGTTGCAATTATAATGTCTACACCTTCTCGCATCGAACGTTTTTGTTGCTCGTAAGCGATACCATCGCCGCCACCAAAAACTGTTAACGAACTAATATTAGTGAAATAGGAAAGTGCTTCAACCTGTAAATCTATTTGCTGGGCCAGCTCTCTTGTGGGTGTTAAAATTAAGGTTGTGTTGTGCCTATCGTGGTTTTCGGTAAGCATATTCATAATAGGCAACAAAAAAGCGCCAGTTTTTCCAGTTCCAGTTTGTGCACAGGCAATTAAGTCTTTTTTAGCTAAAATTAGCGGAATGGCTTGTTGTTGTATAGGCGTTGCGTTTTTGAAACCCATTGCCAGTAAACCCTCTAAAAGTTCGGGGTTAAAATTAAAATCTTTGAAATCCAATTTATTGTGTTGTAAAATGCTGTGTAAATTACCTTAAATTAAGGCTAATTGCAA
>SEDG01000626.1 GCA_004295885.1 Pedobacter sp.
TGCAAAGCTTTAACACCTTTTAAAGTCAACAAATCTGGGTCACCAGGTCCTGCTCCTACTAATGTAATTTTTGGTTCTACTTGAGTTTTTTCTATCTTATTTAAAATCATCGCTCAGGGTATTAAATATATAACAAAACAAATTTATATAAAATCTATAGAAATAGTAGAATTTATTTTAAAATAAATTAAATAGAGTATCTGGAGTAGGATCTAGGGGACTTGAGGGTGGTAGGATTTAATGCGTAATTACAAAATATAAAGCCTTTCAAGATTGAGGATGAAAATAGTTAAGCTTTAATCCTCAAATCTTTTCATCCTAAAAATCCTATTTCAGACAAGTAATTACTCTACCGAAGCCCTAAACATTAATGCTCCTACAGTTAAATTGGTACGACTGTCAATTAAAATGGCTGAACCATTTGCTCTGTTGTCTCCATATAAATCGAAGGCTAATGCGTCTGCTGTTTTAACGATAACACGTCCGATATCATTCAGTTTGAACTCTTCTGCGGCTTGTTTTTCTAGTGTATTGATATCTACCTTGTACAAAATCTCGTTGATTTTACATTTGGTAGTTTTGCTGTTATGCTGAATTAAATACATAATCGATGGGTCTAATGCTCGTCCATCCATCCAACATAAATCTGCTTCTATCAGTTTAGATTCTATTGGCAAAGCCGATGAATTAACCAAGGTATCACCCCTACTGATATCGATGTTGTCTTTTAAATGGATAGTAACTGATTGGCCGGCTAAAGCTTGGTCTAGTTCATTCTCAAAAAACTCAATTTTACTGATGGTAGAACTTATTCCCGCCGGTAAAACCGTAACACTGTCATTAACTTTAAAAGTACCACTCAACACTCTACCAGCATAACCTCTATAATCGTGAAGTTCATCTGTTTGAGGCCTGATAACCCATTGCACAGGCATACGAGCTTGCGTGGTTTTGTCTTGCAAATCTGTATCAACTTTTTCTAAGAAATGTAACAAGCTTTCGCCTTCGTACCAATCCATATGTGCTGATGGTTGCACAATATTATCTCCTTTAAGTGCGCTAACAGGAATGTAAGTCACGTCTTTTAAACCTAAATTTTGTGCTAAGGCTTTATATTTTTCTTTGATGGCCGCAAAAACTGTCTCGCTGTAATCCATCATGTCCATTTTGTTAACGGCAACCACAATGTGTTTAATGCCCAACAAAGAAACCAAATAGGAATGGCGAATGGTTTGCTCTACAACCCCGTTTCTAGCATCAATTAAAATGATGGCTAAATTTGCCGTAGAAGCGCCTGTAACCATATTTCGGGTGTATTGAATGTGGCCCGGAGTATCGGCTATAATAAATTTTCTCTTATCGGTTTGAAAGTATTTATAGGCCACATCAATAGTAATTCCTTGTTCGCGTTCGGCTCTTAAACCATCGGTTAAAATGGCTAAGTCTATGGTTCCATCGTCGTTTTTTCTGTTAGAGCTTTGCAAAGCCTCCAACTGGTCTGCCAAAATGGAATCGGTATCATATAACAAACGACCAATGAGGGTACTTTTACCATCATCTACACTGCCCGCTGTGAAAAATTTTAATATGTTCATTTTTTATTAGATGTGAGAAGTTAGATTTGAGACATGAGAAGTGACAAACTCTCTAACTTCATTATATTTATATTATTTTCAGATTTGACAGATGCAAGGTTCTCAAATCTCACATCTCAACACTCAAATCTCCTTAAAAATATCCCCCTTTTTTTCTGTCTTCCATTGC
>SEDG01000627.1 GCA_004295885.1 Pedobacter sp.
GGTTCGGATAGAGAATTACCTGATGGAAGAATTATCGCCATAAAAGGCGAAGCTGGTTTTCAAGGTAAAACCCTAGCTCCAGGCTTATACTTTGGTATGTGGTTTTGGCAATACAGCGTTACAATGGAGCAATTTACCATAATTCCAGAAGGTCAAATTGGTTTAATTATGGCGAAAGATGGTTCTGAAATACCTACTGGAAATATCCTTGGTCAAAGGGTAGATTCTGACAATTTTCAAGACGCCGTTAAGTTCCTAGAAAATGGTGGTCAGCGAGGTCGCCAAACTTCTTACATCACCTCTGGTTCATACCGTATCAATACCATGTTGTTTCAAGTTTCCTTAACAAACATGATTCGTATTCAGGAGAGTATGGTTGGTATTGTTACTACTTTAGATGGCTTGCCAATTGAAGCCAACCAAATTGCTGGTAAATTAGTAGAAGGTCATAACAATTTCCAAGATTTTGACCTTTTTATTAAAAATGGAGGTAACAGGGGTTTACAGCCACAAGTAATTTTGGCAGGTTCTTACAATCTAAATCCTTGGGCAATACAAATGGAAGAAACTCCAATGACAGAAATTGCCATTGGGTATGTTGGGGTAGTTATTTCTTTCATCGGACAAGATGGTAATGATTTAACTGGTGCCGATTTTAAACATGGCAACATTGTTGGAAAAGGTTCAAAAGGTGTTTGGTTAGAGCCACTGGGTCCAGGTAAATATCCAATTAACAAATATATCATGAAAGTAGAGCTGGTGCCAACAACCAACTTGGTTTTAAACTGGGCATCGGCTAGGAGTGAAGCGCATAACTTAGATAAAAACCTATCTACCATTACAGTTCGTTCTAAAGATGGTTTCCCTTTTAATTTAGACGTTGCTCAAATTATACACGTACCAACCACAGAAGCGCCTAAAGTAATTGCTCGTTTTGGTAACATGGTTAACCTAGTTTCGCAGGTTTTAGAGCCAACAATCGGTAACTACTTCCGTAACTCGGCACAAGACAGCGATGTGATTGCTTTCTTAAGTACACGTAAAGAGCGTCAGGAATCTGCTAAAGAACATATTAGAAAAGTACTTGATGAGTATAATGTGAACGCTGTTGACACCTTGATAGGAGATATTGTTCCGCCAGAATCACTCATGAAAACATTAACCGACCGTAAGCTAGCAGAAGAAGAGCAAAAGACATACCAAACACAAAAAATGGCGCAAGAACAACGTCAGGGTATGGAGAAAGAAACTGCTATCGCAGATATGCAAAAGGATATTGTTAAGGCTCAACAAAGTGTGGAAATTGCCGAGCGTACCGCTAGTGCTACCGTTAAAAAATCTGAAGGTGATGCAGCCGGAGTAAAACTAGCAGTAGGCGCAGAAGCAGAGGCTACAAAAATGAGAGCTCACGCAGAAGCAGAAGCTACAAAAGCTAGGGCACAGGCAGATTCTGAAGCGATAAAATTAAGGGCATCTGCGCAAGCAGAGCAGATTTCGCTAACAGGTTCTGCTGAGGCTGGAAAAATTCTAGCTGTGGGTAAATCTACCGCAGAAGCTTATGAGTTAGCCGTTAAGGCTTTGGGTGGTGAAAACTTTACACGCTATAAAATTACCGAAGAACTGTCAAAAGGTAATGTGAAATTAATCCCAGACGTGTTAATTGGGGGCAACGGAAATAATGGTGGTTCGGCCATGGATGGACTTTTGGGTTTGAAACTTATGGAATTAATGGACCCAGAAAAGAGAAAAGCAGCAGTTAAA
>SEDG01000628.1 GCA_004295885.1 Pedobacter sp.
CGCCACTGCTGCTTCTACCATCTTCTACATTGCTACTACCTTTTCCGAACCATTGCATAATTTTATGATTTAATTTGGAAATTGATTGACAATTTTAATACCAATATTTAGTTGAAGGCCGCAATTCCTTTTTCTATTCTGCTTTCTGTTTCAACTTTGCCCAATAATTTGGCAATATCAAAAACGCCAGGTCCAAATTTTCCACCTACAAGCATGATACGCAGTGGCAACATTAATTCGCCAGGTTTAAATCCTTTAGTCTCTGCTAATGCTTTAAATTCTAACTCAGCTTCTTGAGCTGTAGCGGCTTCATTTATATTCTGACCGAATTCTTTAAAAAATGCAGCTTTTTCTGGACTCCATTTCGGTTTAACCGCAGCCGAATCATATTCTATTGGAGCGGTAAAAAAGTAAGCACTTTGGGCAACAAAATCGCCCAATAAATTACATCGGTCTTTAACTGTGTCAATTACTTTTGATAAGAATTCCTCATCATTAGCCTCAATTCCATTTTCGGCTAAAGCATTTTTAACTGATATTTGTAAACTGCTAGCTGAAGATTGCTTAATCCACTCGTGATTATACCATTTAGCTTTTTCAAAATCGAATTTCGCTCCTGCTTTACTGATGCGTTCAATTGAGAATAATTCTATCAGCTCTGCTAAAGTGAAAATTTCTTTATCCGTTCCATCATTCCAACCTAACATGGCTAACAGATTAACAAAAGCCTCAGGCATAAAACCTAATTCTTTAAATCCTTTGGTTACATCGCCAGTTTTTGGGTCGTTCCAATTCATTGCATAAACCGGGAAACCCAGCCTGTCGCCATCGCGTTTACTCAATTTTCCGTTCCCATCTGGTTTCAAGATTAATGGTAAATGTGCCCATTTTGGCATCGAATCTTCCCAACCTAAATATTTCCAAAGTAAAATATGGATTGGCGCAGAAGGCAACCATTCCTCGCCCCTAAAAGCGTGACTAATTTCCATCGCTTTATCGTCAGCAACTACCGCTAAATGATATGTTGGCATTCCGTCAGCTTTTAACAGCACTTTATCATCAACTAAATTAGTATCAAAACTAACCAAGCCTCTAATCATATCTACAAAAGAAACTTGCTCGTTTTCTGGAATTTTTATCCTTACTACATGCGGTGTATTTTCCGCCAATAATTTATCCACTTCTTCCTGAGCTAAAGTCAGCGAGTTTTTCATTTCCATGCGGCTTTTTTGTCCGTATAAAAAGTTAGGCTCGACTGCTCTTTTAGCACTTAGTTCTTCTGGAGTATCGAAAGCGTAGTAAGCGTAACCATCAGCGATTAATTGGTCTGCATATTGTTTATAGCTAGCTTTACGTTCACTTTGGCGGTAAGGACCATAAGCTCCTGGGTTTTGCGGACTTTCATCAGGAGTAATTCCACACCAATTTAAACAGTCGACAATGTATTCTTCTGCACCTTCAACAAAACGGGTCTGGTCGGTATCTTCAACACGTAAAACAAATGTTCCGTTGTGTTTTTTAGCAAACAAATAGTTAAAAAGGGCGGTTCTAACGCCACCTAAATGTAGGCCTCCTGTTGGGCTTGGGGCAAATCTTACTCTGATATTCTTTTCCATTACCCCGCAAAGATAAGATTTCAACGGAAGATGCGAGATGGAAAATGGAAAACGCGGAACGCAAAAGACTAAATAGACTTAATTTGAGTTTTGTAATGATACATTTTACCTCTTACATTTTACATTTTTTCGTAATTTGCCCAAACCTGATGGTTCCATTTATTCATGGTATGGGCTTGATTCTACAAAAACACTATTTAATGTAGATGATAAAAATCAAAAGCAACAATATGATTCATTATATTTTGTCCATCAATTACGCAAGATGAAAGCTCAGCATAAGCCAGCAATCATGCGAGGTATTTACGATGAAAAGCTAATTGTTTACTACAAAGATTCTTTCATTTTAACACAGTTGAGGTTTTTTCCCTACATCCAGTTGGGCGTAATTGGTTTATTTTTGATTACTGCTTATGTGGCATTTAGCTCGGCCAGAAGAGCGGAGCAAGACCAAGTTTGGGTTGGGATGGCCAAAGAAACAGCACATCAATTAGGTACTCCAATTTCATCGCTCATGGCTTGGACAGAGTTGATGAAATCTAAGTTTGATGCCGAGGATGACCCATTGATTGCTGAGATGGAGAATGACATTCATCGATTGGAAATTATCACAGACCGCTTTTCTAAAATTGGGTCTAAACCAATATTAGAAGACCATGTGGTCTTTATTGTGGTCAAAAATTTTGTAGACTATTTTAAAGTTAGAACATCAGATAAAGTCACTTTTATTATACAGGGTGATAATCAGGTGAGGGCAATGTTAAGTATACCTTTGTTTGATTGGGTTACGGAAAACCTGCTAAAAAATGCAGCTAACGCGATTGAAAACGAAGGTACCATCACCATCAATATTATTGAAAACTTAACCAAAGAGGAAGTCTTTATCGACGTAAGTGATACCGGAAAAGGTATTGCTCGTTCTAAATTCGATACGGTTTTTCAACCAGGCTATACGACTAGAAAACGCGGTTGGGGCTTAGGCTTGTCACTAACTAAAAGGATAATAGAAAATTACCACAGCGGGCAAATTTTTGTGAAAGACTCGGAACTTGGTAAAGGCACAACATTTAGAATCATATTAAAAAGCAGCATAACTTATGAACCCACCACAAACACAGGAGTATCCAGAATGGGCTAAAAGATACATTGGCTTGGTAGAAGGAAATATTA
>SEDG01000090.1 GCA_004295885.1 Pedobacter sp.
TTTACCACCATACAATACTGCAGGAACTTTACCTTCATAGCGAAGCTCTTTAGCATCGCGTTTCCCTACGTTCTCTCTTGGAGAACCGCTAATAGCGATTGTTTTCATTTTTGTTATATATTAATTTGTAATTAAATTCTTTTCCTTTGGTTAACTGTCAAAGTTGCTTAACTGGTTAACTGCAATAAGCAATTAACCTATTTGAACATTTATACGATTAACCAACTTACACTTTAAACAAGTCGCTGATAGAACCATGCTCATTTACATTGGCAATTGCCTTTGCAAATAACTTGGCTGTACTCAACACCTTAATTTTAGAACTCTCTTGTTTTAGCGGAATGGTATCTGTTACAATTAATTCCTCTAACATAGAGTTTTCTATAGTTTCATACGCCTTACCAGATAAGACTGCATGCGTACAAACCGCTCTCACACTATTTGCGCCATTTTCCATGATCAAAGCCGCTGCTTTAGCCAATGTACCAGCGGTATCGCAAATATCATCCATCAACACTACATCTAAACCTTTTACATCTCCAATAATCGACATTGATTCGATTTCATTGGCACGTAAACGACGTTTATCACAAATAACTACTTCAGCATTAAAAAACTTTGCAAAAGTACGAGCTCTGTAAGATCCGCCCATATCTGGCGACGCAATGGTTAAGTTCTTTAAGCCTAAGCTTTTGATATAAGGAACAAAAATAACCGATCCATCTAAGTGATCTACCGGAATATCAAAGAAACCTTGTATCTGTGCGGCATGTAAATCCATTGTCATGATGCGATGGATACCTGCTGTTTTTAATAAATTAGCAACCAACTTCGCACCAATTGCTACACGTGGTTTATCTTTTCTATCCTGACGTGATAAGCCATAATACGGAACAACTGCTGTAATGTAATGTGCTGATGCTCTTCTAGCTGCATCAACCATTAACAAAAGTTCCATTAAATTATCGCTAGGCTGATAGGTAGACTGAACCAAGAAAACATCACTTCCTCTAATCGACTCATCAAATGAAGGTTGAAACTCGCCATCGCTAAAGCGACTTAAAGTAACGCTTCCTAATGGCTTGCCGTAGGCTTCGGCAATTTTTTTCGCTAAATCTTTTGTACCGCTTCCGGCAAAAATTTTAACTGGGTTAAATTGCAATGGCATGATTTGTGGGTATCAATGCTGGTTAAAAAAAATCGGATTGCGGTCTTACTCACAATCCGAAAAAAATTTGTTGTCCGACCTGGATTCGAACCAAGACAAACGGTACCAAAAACCGTTGTACTACCCTTATACTATCGGACAATTTTATTTCCCATCCGTTGTTCTGAAATGGAATGCAAATTTACGCTTATTTTTTTATGCTGCAAGTCTGAACTCAAAAAAAATTAAAATATTTTCAAAACCTCATTCTATGCTCAAATAAAGCGTTAATTTTTGTTAAAAGACGTTAAATATTTGTACTTATATCAATCTATTTCTTTATTTTCGGCAGCATTTTTATACGCAAATAGCATTTATTTTTATCCATTTATACAATGAAATACTCAAAAATAAACAACCTTGTAGGCTGGTTTTGTTTCTTAATAGCAGCTGTAACCTATATTTCTACTTTAGAACCTTCTGTTAGTTTTTGGGATTGTGGTGAGTTTATTTCCGCAGCATTAAAAATGCAAGTAGTTCACCAACCAGGTGCTCCCCTATTTTTAATGATTCAGCGGTTCTTTTCGTTATTTGCCATGGGCGATAATACAAAAGTTGCTTATTTTATGAATGTTGGCTCTGCGTTAGCAAGTGCGGCAACAATATTATTCTTGTTTTGGACCATTACCGCCTTAGCTAAAAAAATTGTTGCCAAGGGCGAAGAAGTGCTAAGCACAACAAATTTAATCACCATTATGGGTGCAGGTGCAGTTGGTGCATTAGCTTATACTTTCTCAGATAGTTTTTGGTTCTCGGCTGTAGAATCTGAGGTTTACGCGTTATCATCATTAGCAACAGCAGTTGTATTTTGGGCAGTTTTAAAATGGGAAGCCATTGCAGATGAGCCACGTGCCGATAAATGGTTGTTATTCATTGCCTACATCATGGGCTTATCTATTGGTATCCACTTATTAAATTTATTAACTATACCTGCACTTGCATTCGTTTATTATTTCAGAAAAACTAAAAAGGCAACTAATGCAGGTGTATTTAAAACATTGGGTATTGGTATTTTAATATTAGCTTTCATCCAATATTTTATTGTTCAATATTTAGTTTCTTTTGGTGCCTATTTCGATTTATTCTTTGTGAATACCTTGGGCTTAGGCTTCGGAACAGGCGTTTTATTCTTTATAATTCTATTGATTACAGGCTTAGTTTTAGGAATTAGATACTCTATCAAACACCAGAAGAGAATTTTAAACCTTGCATTGTTATCTACTACGCTAATCATATTTGGCTACTTTTCGTTTGCGATGATTTTAATCAGAGCTCAAGCTAAGCCTAATTTAAACAACAGTAATCCAGATAATGCATTCTCATTCTTAAGTTATTTAAATCGTGAGCAATATGGCGATAGACCGTTGATTGTTGGTCCGAATTATAATTCGATGCCTAAACTTACGGAAGATTTAAGCGGCTATGCGACTGTTCCAGATGGAAAAACCTATAGAAAAGGGGAAACGAGATATGAAATTGCAGACATTAAAACCAAGCGTATTTACGGGGTAAATGAAAACTTACCAGATAGCTTAAAACGATTGCAACATGAGGTTCTTTTCCCAAGGATGTATAGTGATGATCAAGGACACATTAATTACTATAAAGATTGGTTAAGCCTTAGCGATCAAGATTTTCCTTCAACTTTAGACAACTTCAAATTCTTTGCGAGCTACCAAGTTGGCTTTATGTATATGCGTTATTTTGCTTGGAACTTTATAGGTAGGCAAAATGAAGATCAAGGTCAGGGTAGTTATTACGAAGGGCAGTGGTTAAGCGGAATTAAGCCAATTGATAAGATTTTCTTAGGCGACCAAACAAATCTTCCACCAACTATTTCAGAGAGCACTTCTTATAATCGTTTCTTCTTTTTACCACTAATTTTAGGGATTTTAGGTGCACTATGGCACTTTTCACGCAATCAAAAAGATGCTGGAATTATCGGCTTATTATTCTTCTGTACGGGCGTTGCCATTGTGCTTTACCTTAATCAGAAGCCAATGGAGCCAAGAGAAAGGGATTATGCCTATGTAGGTTCTTTTTATGCCTTTGCCATTTGGATTGGGCTCGGAGTGTTAGCCATCAAAGAATGGGTGTTTAAAAAGCTGCAGCCACAAACCGCAGCAATCGGCGCCACAGTTATCGCTTTATTAGCTGGCCCTGTTTTAATGGGTAGCCAAGGTTGGGATGACCACAATCGTTCTACGAAAATGTTGGCCCATGATATCGCAGTAAGTTACATGGAGTCATGTGCACCTAATGCCATTCTGTTTACTTATGGAGATAATGATACATACCCGCTTTGGTACATTCAAGAGGTTGAAGGCATTCGTCCAGATATTAGGTTAGTAAACTTAAGTTTATTTGATACAGACTGGTATATCAATGGAATGAGGAGAAAAGTTCACGAATCTGAGCCATTGCCATTCTCGATGAAAGAATCTCAGTATGTTTCTGGAGTTAGGGATGTGATGTATGAACAAGATAACAACATTCCAGGTTCTGTTGAACTGAAACAAATTGTAGAGTTTTTATTATCAGACAATCCTGATTATAAATTGACAATGTCTGATGGCAGTAAATATAACTACCTACCTAGTAAAAATTTAAAGCTAACGGTAAACCCACAAGACGTTATTAAAACAGGCACTTTACCAGCAGCAGAGTTAGGTAAGATTGCTCCTGCTGTAGAATGGAAATTTAATAAAGGTTATGTAACCAAAGGCACATTAGCCATGTTTGATATTCTTGCCCATAATAATTGGAAAAGACCTATTTATTTCTGTAGTACGGTTCCTTCTTCACAGTTCAACGGTTTAGACAATTACTTATATAATGAAGGTTTAACTTTACGTTTGTTACCGTTGCAACCTGATAGCACTGTTGATAGAAGTTCTGGCGAGAGCGCTGCAAACATAGAGCCGATGTATCAACATGTGATGAATAAATTTAAATGGGGTAACATTAAAAATGCATCTTACTTAGATTCACAGTCAACTGATGATGTTTCTATTTTCAATAACATGTTTAACACTTTAACTACTGGTTTAATTAAAGCTGGCAGAATAGAAGACGCTAAAAAAGTGATGAAAAAATATGAAGAAGTAATGCCAACTAAAATTTATGGTATCCGTACCATGATGAGCGTACCACAAATGGCACAAAACTTATATATTTTAGGTGAAACACAAAGAGCAAATGACTTACTTAAAAGGTCAGCAGCATTTATTAAGAAAGAAATTACTTATTTGGCAGACGTTACTGATAGCAAAGAAAAATTAGTTGGTTCTAATAATGTTACGATTGGATTGATGTATGGCATGGAGCCAATGTCTAAGATTGCGGCTCAATACAATCAGCCAAAATTAGCCTCAGAACTTCAACGAGAATATGAGAGCTTGATTGGTAGGTTTAGTCTGTATTTCGGCCAACGCCAACCATAGTTAAAAAGCTTGTCAACAAAAAAGTCCCAATTAAATGATTGGGACTTTTTTTATGTTTTGTGATTTGATAAATTTTATCAATTGGAGTTTCGAGGAATATAACGCTGCAACGCATTTCGTATTACGATAACCAATCGAACTGGGTATGACGACGCCCGAGAACTTATCCTTCTACTACCACACCCATATCACAGAATTTCTCAATTCTAGTTGATATCAGTTTATCTGTATTTACTTTTTTTAATTCTTTTAAATCTTCTAAAATTTTAGCTTTCAAAGTTTCGCCCATTAATTCTGGATTTTGATGCGCACCACCTAGCGGTTCTTTCACTACACCGTCAATCAGTTTATTGCTAAACATATCGTCTGATGTTAATTTCAAACATTCTGCAGCTTTTTCTTTAAAGTCCCAGCTTCTCCATAAAATAGATGAACAAGATTCTGGAGAGATTACCGAATACCAAGTATGCTCTAACATGTAAACTTTATCGCCGATACCAATGCCCAATGCGCCACCAGATGCACCCTCTCCTACTACAAAGCATAAAATTGGCACTCTTAAAATAGACATCTCTAACAAGTTACGAGCAATCGCCTCTCCTTGTCCACGTTCTTCAGCTTCCAAACCTGGGTAAGCACCCATAGTATCTATAAAAGAAATAACAGGCTTGTTGAATTTCTCCGCTAAACGCATTAAACGTAAAGCTTTTCTATAGCCTTCAGGGTTTGCCATACCAAAATTGCGGTATTGACGCTCCTTTGTGTTTTTTCCTTTTTGGTGACCGATAATCATAACGGTTTGACCATCTATGGTTGCAAAACCACCAACAATTGCCTTATCATCTTTTACTGTTCTATCGCCATGCATTTCGATGAAATCATCGCAAATCATGTTGATGTAATCTAAAGTTTGAGGCCTTTCAGCGTGGCGAGACATTTGAACCTTCTGCCATCCTGTTAAGTTAGTATATAGGCTTTTACTTGTATGAGCTACTTTTTCATCAAGCTCTGCTAAAGTTGCAGACATGTCTACCTTAGTTTTATCAGCAACTTGTTTTACCTTTTCTATTTGCTGCATTAAATCAGCTAAAGGTTTTTCGAAATCGAATGATGTTTTGATCTGTTCCATATGCGGACGACAAAATTACGGATAAAAGAATAAAGAACAAAGAGCAAAGATAGTTTATGAAATCAGTCATTGCTCTTTGCTCCTTTATCATTATGCTTACTTGATCGGCATCATCAAGCTTGTGCTTCCTCCAGCCTGTGTGGTTGGCAATTTACCATCCCACTTTTTAATCCACTCTTGCTGTATTAACATTGGCGTTAAAGAAGCTTGTCTTAAACGATTGGCTTCAGATTCGGATTTTGCCCTAACTAATAACGCTTGCGCCTCACCCTGTGCAGTTGCTACTTTTACCTTGGCTTCAGCATCTGCTTGTTTGGCTTGGTTTTCCGCCTTTAATCTAGCCTGTATAGATGCATTTTTCTCATCAATCATTTGCCTTAAACTTTCTGGCGGTGTAATTGCAGATGTCAATTGGTCGTACACAAACCCATCTTTATTTAAGTTTTTTGTTAAAATGGTTTGAATTCTATCTTCAAATTTCTCTCTATTAGACATTACGGAATCCGAGCTGAAAGAGTTTGCTACGATACGATAAGCATCGTAAATAGTATTACGCATAAACTGTTGTTCAATTTCGTTTAAAGGTTTACGGTATTGCCTATAAATTTGTGGAACCATTACAGGGTTTACGTGGTAATTCAATTTCGGGTCCACCTTAAACTCGGCAGCGTCTTTTGTAGTTACCACAAATGGGTCGTAATCTACAGATTGGGTGTAAGTAGGAAACTCTACAATCTTTGTTGTCCAGCTGTTGTACCAAACACGACCAGTAACTATGGTAATGTTATCTACACCCCTATCAGAGCCATATAAATTGATTTTGATACCTACATTTCCAGCATCAATATTTTCATAAGTAAATGGTTGTATCACATAAAAAATTATTAAGACAATAAAAATTACCACATACTTAATTAGTCGCTTAACGAAAGGACCTTTGTTTGATTCTTGAAATTCCATGAGCATTAAAGTTTTTTAAATAAAGATTTGATAGGTTGGTAAACGATAGCTAATCCTATTAAAATTTCGAATAGACCTATTGCAACCTCAAGGTTTGAAGGTTCGCTTAAGTTATCTACACCAACGGTAATTAGAATAATAGCTGCGATTACCCTGATTAGAATAATTATTTGATTCATTGTTACGTACCCCTATTTACTGTAATTATAGAAATTTGAGAGCAGATATCAAAGTGAGTTTGGAGTTTTCAATTTTTGTTGAAAAGCAGACAACTTTTTCATTGCTTGGGTTCGGTCCTGCTATCTCTGCTGCTGTGAAAAACAGCATTCGTTCTATCAGGTTTATTTTACGCAGGTTTTAGGAAACTATTTACGGTTTACCTGCACAGTTTCATGTTCAATAGCCGTGTCCCGATAGCTATCGGGAGAAGCGACATCCTTTTTTTGTCATACTGAGCGAACCTGTCCCGATTTCTTCGGGAGTCGAAGTACAAAAAAGACTAAAGCGGAAAGCAGGAGTTACATTAATAGCATCAGAATTATTGCGCTACAAAAAAAAATTAACATTAAGAAATTAAGGTAGTTAAGCCTTAACTACTCTCAATCCCTTAATGATGAAGCTTACCTAATCGGCATCATTAAATTTGCAATTACTGCAGCTTGTATGATCGGATGCTGTTCCATAATTACGCTAAGCGTTAGTATAAACCAACAGGGATTTAACAGGGATTAAACAGGGACCTAACAGGGGGTTAACAGGGACAAAATCCCTGCTATCTCCTAGTTAAATCCTTATTTACAATGGGTTGGATAGCGCCCATCCCTAATGGTGAGTTAAGGAAGGGCTAGCGTACCATCAAAAAGATATTAATTGTTAATGTTGATGCAGCTAGAACTTAGCGGGTGTACCAAATTTCGGCACTGCTTTTTCTATAAATTCTCTAATATGGTCATTACCCATTTTTAGATCCGGTTTACGTAAATACATCATGTGACCACTTTCATAACCTTCCCAGCTCATTCTATCTTTCAACTTACCACTTGGGTCCATTTGCCACATGTTATATTTAGCGTTAAAATAATCGCAAGCGCCATCATAATAACCAGACTGTACTAATACATGCAGGTATGGGTTTTGCGCCATCGCCGACCTTAAATTCTCGCCAGTTTGGTCTCCACTTCTATCCCAAGGATTAACAGGGCCGAACATGTTATATTTTAAATCAGTTTTATAATTAAGCTCATTACGGATATACATGTTAATTGCGGGCGTAAACGAATGCAACCAAGAAGTTAATTCCGCATTATAATCTGGTCCTTCGCCAGCATCTGCCTTATCAATACCTTTATACCTAGAATCTAATCTACCCACAGTAAAACCTTTATCACGTAATAATTCTTTCCAAAACAAATTAGTAGATATATCTAAGTTATTCTGCATGATCACTTTTTCTGAGAGGCCTGAATACTTTGCCATTTTTGCAGCAATTTTTTGTTTTTCGGCC
>SEDG01000629.1 GCA_004295885.1 Pedobacter sp.
TTCTTTTCTCTCTTTATTCCTTACCCGCCACAATCTCTTCAGCTGTATTGTGTAAGCCGCACTCTTTTTTACTTTGGTCTTCCCACCACCATCTTCCTGCTCTAAAATCTTCGCCGGGTTGCACCGCTCTTGTACATGGAGCGCAGCCAATGCTTGGAAAGCCTTTATCATGTAAAGTATTGTAAACTATATTATTGTCTTTGATATATTTCTTTACGTCTTCTAAAGTCCATTCGAAAATTGGATGAAACTTGATGAGCTGATTTGATGCATCGTATTCCAAGTCGTGCATATCCTCCCTATTCGGACTTTGCTCTGCCCTAATTCCAGTTACCCAAATTTCATTGCCATACAAGGCCCTTTTTAGCGGTTCTATTTTACGAATGTGGCAACATTCTTTTCTGTTTTCTACAGATTCATAAAAACTATTTGGCCCCTTAGCATTAACCATTGCTTGCAATAAATCTGCTTGTGGGTAGTAAGCGTGAATAGTTTGTTGGTAAACTTCCAACGTTCTATTCCATACATAATAAGTTTCTGGAAACAACCTCCCTGTTTCTAATGTGAAAACCTTAATTGGGATATTATTAGCAAATATGAGGTCTGTAACTACTTGGTCTTCCCATCCAAAACTTGTACTAAATACAATTCTCCCTTCGTACTTTTTTGTTAAATACCAAAGTTTATCTACGATGCTTAAACCAGCTAATTCTTGCTTTAAATTTTCTAATTCTTCCCTCATCTTAAATCAGCTTTAAAATAAACATAATCACACTGCGCAAACTCACCAACATAAAAAAGTAAGTGAACTTAAGGTGGCAATAAAAAACCTCGAAATTTTAACCGTTCCTAATGAAAACAATGGATGTCTGCCACCAGCAATTAAACTCGACAAAACGATTGAACCCCAACCTCCGCCAAATGCTGCATCTATAAAACCTCCAACAAAACCCAAAGGTCCAATCTTTTTAATTTTATCTCCAGCTACTTTTTTCTTTTTAATGCTGAAGGCTTTCTTCAATATAATCCCACCCAAAAACAGTGTATAAATGCCTACAACAGGTTTTACGTAAGCACTGTAATGTTCTAAAGATGATAAAATATACGCTCCTAAAACTGCCCCAACAATTGCTGGAATAATGAGGATTTTAAAGAGTTTCCAGTTTACATTACCCATTTTGTAATGCATCCACCCAGCAATTCCATTACTTAAAACTTCAGAAATATGTATCGCCATACTGGCTGATGCTGGTGGTAAGGCTGATGCTGGTGGTAATCCCATAGCCAACGAAAATGAGGCAGTGGTTACGCCATATGACATTCCAATTGCGCCATCTATCATAGCAAACACAAAACCAGCGCCCAAAAACCAATAAAATAATGGGTCTATATCTATTAAAAAAGTTTTGAACGCCGGTTCGGTATTCCAAAGTGTTAAGCCAGCAGTGTAGATAAACAATACAATAGAAAGCCAGATTAGCCATTTGATGTTTCGCTCTGCAAAACTCTTTTTATTGTTAATTAAATTCTCTGTAACCTTATTTAACGTTTTAACTTTTGAAGCAAAATCCCCTTTTAAAGTCTGGCGCAAGGCACTCATGTTTTGCAAAGTTTCATCAAGCTCTGCCGGAATACCCTCATTTAAAATCTCTTTTAAACGTTTTGCAATGGTAGGCGACTTGCCATTAGTAGAGATTGCAATTTTCAAATCTCCCTTTTGAACAATTGAACCTAGATAGAAATCGCAAAGTTCAGGTTTATCAGCAACATTTATCAGCAGGCCTTTCTCGTGTGCTTCTACTCTAATTTGTTCGTTTAAAATATTATCGCCTGTGGCTACAAAAACAATATCAACATCATTTAAGTCTGCGGCATCATAACGTTTTTGTTTAATCTTAATAGTTGGATGAGTTTCAATTAAACTTGTTATTGCCGGATTGATATTTTCTGCGACAATCGTAACATCAGCTTGAAAGCTATTATTAACTATTGCTGTTAACTTCTCTAAGCCAATATTTCCTCCACCAATTAATAAAGTACGCAACTGATTCAGCTTTACAAAAACTGGAAACAGCTGGTTCCCTTTCTCTTCTTGAGAAAAACGCACATTATTATTGGTTTTAGGAGATGGAAGCATATGGTGCAATCAAAGTTTTAAACGATGGATGTAAGGATACTACTTCTCCAAAAATAAGCAAAGCTGGCGCTTCTATATTTTCTTTTTTTGTGATTTCTAAAATCGATTCTACCTTGCCGACTACTAATTTTTCATTGTCAGAAGAACCATTCTGAACAACCGCAGCAGGTAGTTGATCTTTGCCTTCAGCCTTAAATATCTCAACAATCTCAGCTAATTTTTTTAAGCCCATTAATATGATAACTGTAGCATTAGATTTTGCTGCTTGATAAATATCATCAGATACTTGGCCGTTTGAAATTGTACCAGTAATCACCCAAAAACTTTCGCTCAATCCACGATGTGTAACTGGAATTTGTTGCAAACCAGGTACACCAATTGAACTAGAAATGCCTGGAATTACGCTTACTGGAATGTTATATGAATCTGCATAATCCAATTCTTCGTAACCTCTGCCAAAAACAAAAGGGTCGCCGCCTTTTAAACGAACAACGTGGCCATAATTCAGTGCATAATCTACCATCAATTTGTTAATTGCATCTTGTGCGTAAGAATGTTCGCCAGAACGCTTGCCAACATAAACTTTAATCGCTTCTGCAGGTGCGTGAGTTAATAAAGCTTCATTAGTTAAGGCATCATAAAGCACCACATCTGCCGCTTGCAAAGCTTTTACACCTTTTAAAGTCAACAAATCTGGGTCGCCAGGTCCAGCACCTAACAAGGTTATTTTTGGTTCTATATTTAAATTTCTTTCTCCCATTATACTGCTGCCCTT
>SEDG01000630.1 GCA_004295885.1 Pedobacter sp.
GCAGCGGTATTAGCAACAGGCGATATGGTTGCCGCAACCGCTAGGGATATTAACGCTTTGAAAGACCTAGGCGAAAAATACCCTGATCAACTTTATCCAGTTCAGCTAGATGTTAACATTGCTGAACAAATTGATGCTGCCATCAAAGACACGATTGCGCGATTTGGAAGGATTGATGTACTGGTAAACAATGCCGGCTTCGGCATCACGGGAGCGGTAGAAGCTTACACAGAAGAACAAGTGAGCAGTCAATTGCAAACCAATCTTTACGCACCAATCGCATTAACCCGAGCCGTGCTGCCTTACATGCGCAAACAAAAATCAGGACATATCTTGCAGGTTAGTTCTATAGGTGGCAGAGTGGGCAGTGGTGGCGTAAGCATTTATCAAGCTGCAAAATTTGGCCTCAGCGGTTTTAGCGAAGGTTTGGCGATCGAAGTAGCACCCTTGGGCATCAAGGTTACTTGTATTGAGCCAGGTGGTTTCCGTACCGACTGGGCAGGAGAATCCATGTCATATGCGCCACACATCGAAGGTTATGAAACTACAGTTGATGCCAGAGTGAATGCCTTTAAAAGCGGAAACATTAAACCAATGGGAGATCCAGATAAGGCGGCTAAGGTCATGATTGATATGGTAAACCACCCAGAACCTCCATTACACCTGTTGTTGGGTAGCGAGTCGGTAGCCATCGTGAAGTATTCTGAGGCGGCAAAACTTCGTGAGCTCGAGCAATGGGAAAACATCAGCGTTTCTACAGATGCAGACGATGCTGAAAACTTTTTGCAGACAGAACACGGCAAAAAATATCTAAATTTAAAAAAGTAAAATTTAATTCGGTTGATGGGCCGAGCAATAAAAACAGCTGACCAACAAATTGCTCAGCCCCTCAACCTTTTTACAACTATGGCTCCCAAAACAGACCGTCCCAAAATTGTCCACTCCTGCTACTACGCCAAAAACAGAGAAGGCGAACAGTTCGTGAGTGACCATGTTTTTAGCTATCAGATCTCTGGGACCTTAACCCTTGGCGATGGAGAAAAACAACATATTTTCAGTCCAGGGGATTTTAGGCTAATCAGGCGAAACCAGCTGGTTAAATTTCTTAAGGAGCCACCAACTGGTGGAGAGTTCCGTTCTGTCTCCGTATACCTTGATCAACATACTTTGCGTAGCATGAGCGTGGAACATAATATCAAGGCATCATCCCAATCAAATAAGGGTAACTTTGTTAGACTTGCAGCCCGTCCACTACTCAAAAGCTATATTGATTCCCTTTCTCCTTATACCCAAGGCGAACTTAAAATGGATCCCAAGCTGATAGATGTTAAACTGCGGGAAGCTGTTTTTATCCTACTGCAAGGCAATCCAGAATTAAAGAATATCCTGTTTGATTTTAGCGATCCCATCAAAACCGACTTGCACGAATTCATGGAGAAGAACTTTCATTTTAATGTACCATTAGAGCGTTTCGCTTACCTAACAGGACGCAGCCTTGCTACATTCAAACGTGATTTCCAGAAAATCCTTGGTAGCAGTCCAAGCAGGTGGCTACAACAAAGACGACTGCACGAAGCGCATTACCAAATCAGCGAAAAAGGCAGGTCGGCCTCAGAGATTTACCTAGAGCTTGGCTTTGAAAACCTTTCCCATTTTTCCTTCGCTTTCAAGAACAGGTATGGTATTTCGCCATCAAGGCTTTGAAATCAATGGTTCATTTGTTCATTCGTTCATTGGTTTCCCGAAGTATCGGGTATGCTCCCTTCGAGGTTCCGCTCACCAGAACAATTATGCTATGTTTTCAAACACTCCTGTTGTTTAAATGGTTATGTTATATAAATTTCATTTCACGATATGGCAAAAACTAAAGACAGCAAAACCACCAGCAACTTAATCCATAAAAACAGACACGATAAAATTGCCTTATTTGTTACCAATACCTTCGGAAGCGTAGTCTTCCTGCTGATATTTGTGGCATTTGTAGCTGGCTGGATATCTTGGAACGCAGGTTTGATCCCTGGCCTTAAACCATTCGATGAATTTCCTTTTTCAGAATTAGAGATGGGTGTTTCTATTTTCGCCATCTTTCTTTCCATTACCGTATTGATCAGCCAGAAAAGGCAAGCCAGATTAGAAAAGATTAGTCAGGAAGTAGAATTTGAAGTGAATGTGCGTTCAGAAAAAGAGATTACCAAAGTACTAGAAATGCTGCATCGCATTGAAAAGAAGTTAGGCATTACAGATAACGACAAAGAATTGGAGGAAATGAAAAGCTCCACAGATGTGGCCGACTTGCATAAACAAGTTAAGAAGGGATAGTGCAGTTGCGCTTAAATGAGCAAAGTAGAGCTTTGGGTTAATTGTTTAAACTGATTAATTGGTTAACCGAGCTACCAATCCAATTTTTCAACATTAAGGAATTAAGAAGTTTAAGGAGTTATATTCCCAACAGGCTTGATGATAATTCATAACGCTATCTTAAATTGTTAAAACTTTTTGTAACAACAAGTTAGCTCATCTTATTTACCAAACATCAGCAACAAACACTCAATTTACTGCCAAGATATACGTAAAATATTCCCGTATAAATACTTGAAGAAAACATTGCAGTTTAAAACTGCTCAAAACTCGACTAAGAACACACGGCCTTGAATGCAAGGGAAGGAAGAATAGTTAATTGTTTAAAAAGAAGTTTACTCTCTAGCGAAAAATCAGCAAGGTGGAGAAGTTAGGCTTCTTCAGCCTAACGGCTCAGCTTGCGGCCCTAAACAATTGACGTATTATTCCGACATGGCATTCACAGCCTTGAACTTTATTAATTAGTGTTTATTGATTTTGGTATTAATGAGCTCGCTGAAGGGCTCGGTTTGGTACTTTTGGTTCAAGCCATATTGCATAGCAATCTTGAACACCCCCAAAGTATGCAACCGTGAAAAACGGACTTGACTCTTCGGCTGTCAAGAGCCGAGGCAAGCCTTGAGCGATGGGCAACGCGGTGCAAGCCCCAAAAAATATCAATTTTTGTAACTAAACTACGTCATTAAATTTGGCTCTAAAGAAACACTGGCCTATCCAATTTCATCGCAATGCGATACGC
>SEDG01000631.1 GCA_004295885.1 Pedobacter sp.
TCTTTTTTACTTTTCAGGTTAGCAATTGGTGTTATTGGAGCCTCGTTTGTCATTACGCAATTCCATACTTCAATCATGTTTGCGCCAAACATTAAAGGTACAGCTAATGCCACTGCTGGTGGTTTTGGTAATGCGGGTGGTGGGGCAGCTAACTTTTTTATGCCTTTAATCGCATCAGGCTTTACGGCGCTTGGCCTGTGTAGTACAGAAGATAGCTGGAGGTTTGCGATGGTTGTGCCAGGGGTGATGTTGCTGGTTTGCGCTTATTTATATCATCGTTATACGTTAGATAGCCCGAAAGGTGATTTTAAAACCTTGCCTGCGACCGAAAAGAGCACAAAAAACACTTTTTTAATTGCAGCTAAAGATTACCGTACTTGGATTTTAACCATTGCCTATGCTGCTTGTTTTGGCGTTGAAATTACAGTAGACAATTTTGCGCCAATCTTTTTTACAGATTCATTTGGCTCTACCATCGCCATTGCAGGAATGGTTGCTGGTATTTTTGGTTGGATTAACATTTTTGCTAGACCATTAGGCGGAATTGTTGCTGATAAAATTGGCAAGAATTGGGGTTTTGATGGGAAAACACTTTTACTATCTGTTTTACTTTTGGTAGAAGGTGTTGGGATTGTTTGGTTTGCCAAATCGGGCAACATCAGCATGGCTATTTTAATGATGTTCATTTTCGGAATAAGCTTAAAAATGGCAAATGGTGCAACTTATAGTTTAGTCCCATTTATTAATCCATTAGCTGTAGGTAGTGTGGCTGGTATTGTTGGTGCGGGTGGAAATATCGGTGCCATGCTAATTGCTTTCATGTTTAAAGCCAAGGCAGCGCATACCGTAAAAAACGTTGTAGAAAAAGGGGGCATCGTTCAAAAGGATCTGATTGATTATACGGCGGCTTTTACCTTGTTGGGTTACATTATCCTTGGAATTGGTATCGCGGTGCTTGTTTTTAGAACGGTTACTGCACAAAAACGCTCAGGAGTTGAAGACTTGAATATGGCGACTGTGAAATAGGAAATAGAGAACGGGAAATAGGGAATAGATAACATAAAAAAATTGAATCAAAAAGAAAACATATCGCCAAGCCAAACTACAACCTGCTGCTATTGCGGAGTAGGTTGTGGTATTATTGTTAGTAAGGATGCACATCAGAATATCACTTTGGTGGGTGATAAAAATCATCCTGTTAACAAAGGTATGTTATGTAGCAAAGGAATGAATTTGCATTATACGGTGAACGATAAAAGTGATCGTTTACTTTATCCGCAAATGCGCTACAATAAGAATATGCCTTTGCAAAGGGTAAGTTGGGATGTGGCTTTGGAAAGAACGGCTGCAGTTTTTAAAACGCTCATTAAAAAATATGGTCCAGATAGTGTTGCTTTTTATGCCAGCGGACAATGTTTAACAGAAGAATATTACGTAGTAAACAAACTCATCAAAGGTTTTATTGGCAGTAATAACATCGATACTAATAGCCGTTTATGCATGAGCAGTGCAGTAATGGGCTATAAAATGAGTTTGGGAGAAGACAGTGTGCCGATTAGTTATGATGATTTGGAGCTGGCCGATTGTTTATTTGTTTCGGGAGCGAACCCTGCTTGGTGCCACCCCATTTTATGGCGTAGGGTAGAAGCAGCAGCGTAATTGGTACTCATAAAAACCTATCTCTAATTAACCTCAATCTCATTACTGGTCACATTGGTAAACCAGGTAGTGGTCCGTTTTCTTTAACTGGCCAACCAAATGCAATGGGTGGTAGAGAAGTGGGCGGTTTAAGCAATTTATTGCCAGCGCATAGAAACTTGACTGATGAAAGTCACCGAAATGAAGTAGAAAAGTTTTGGCAAATCCCTTTGGGTACCATTAGTGCAAAACCTGGTTTAACAGCCACGGAAATGTTTGAGGAATTGAACACAGGGAAACTGAAAGCAGTTTGGATTTTGTGTACCAATCCACTAATTAGTTTGCCAGATGTTCGCGTCGCGGAAGAAGGTTTGAAAAAAGCCAAATTTGTTGTGGTACAAGATATCAGCAACAAAGTTGAAACTTTAAAATATGCTGATGTAGTTTTACCAGCTGCTGCTTGGGCAGAAAAAGAAGGCACAATGACCAATGCTGGTCGTTATATTTCTTACCTCAGTAAAATAGTTGATGCTCCTGGAGAGGCAATTCCTGATGCTGAAATCATTTGTCGCTTTGCGCAAAAAATGAATTTTAAGGGCTTTGATTTCGAAAACTCATCTGCTATTTATGCAGAACACGCAGCGCTTACCGAAGGAACTCAGATTGACATCAGTGGATTGAATTACGATATTTTAAAAGAAAAGGGTGCGGTTCAATGGCCGTATCCAAAAGAAGAGAAAGGTTTTGGTACTGCAAGATTATTTACAGACCATCAATTTTACACACCAGATCAAAAAGCAAATATTCAATCTTTTGGTGATGAGAATCAATCGGAGCCGCTAACACAAGAGCATCCCTTGATTTTAACCACAGGTAGAATTAGGGATCAATGGCATACCAGAAGTAAAACTGGAAAGGTAAACAAGCTTAACCAACATATTAGCGAGTCGTTTTTAGAGATTAATCCTGCCGATGCAAAAGCAAGAAATATAGCCGATAACAATGTAATTGAGGTTGTAAGTTTGAGGGGAAATGTAAGGGTTAAGGCAAAGTTCTCTGATGATATAAAAGCAGGTGTTGTTTTTATGCCAATGCACTGGGGAAAGATTTTAGGTAGTGATTTAAACCGAGTAAATAACTTGACCAATAACTTGGTTGATCCCATTAGTAAGGAACCTGATTTTAAGTTCACTGCCGTAGAAGTTAAACCATATCAAAAAGCAAGGCAGAAAATTATCGTAATTGGTGCAGGAGCAGGGGCTTGTGGTTTTGTGAAAAGTTATAGGGCATTGAACACTACAGACGATATTGAGATTTTTAGTAAAGAGAATTTTCCGTTTTATAACAGGGTTTTATTGCCCGATTATATTATTGGAAC
>SEDG01000632.1 GCA_004295885.1 Pedobacter sp.
GCTATCATTCTTTTTAGGTTATAAGGGATTGGATAAAACTTTTGTCCTAATACATAAGAGATAACCATGATGATGAAATAAGCCATCATACTTACCCAAGCAGATGCCATATAACTGTACTTAGGAATTAATATAATGTTCATCACAATCGTAAAAACTGCACCTACTAAAGAGATATAGAGGCCATAACGGGTTTGGTCTGATAAGCGATACCAAACTGATAAATTCATATAGATTCCAAGGCAAACGTATCCTAAAAGCAACGGTGGCACCGCTGGCAAACCCAGCCAATATTTCTCATCGATAAAGTGTTTAATTAGGTCGATGTTAGCAATTAAACCGACAAATAAAATGGCTAAAGCCAACACAAAATAATTGAGAATATTCGCATAAGTAATTTTTGCGTTTTCATTTTTAGCGTGACTAAAAAAGAACGGCTCGGCTCCGAGCCTGAAGGCTGTATTGAAAATGCTGATAAAGATTGCAAGTTTGCAAACTGCTCCATAAATACCGGTTTGAATATCTGCAATGTTTGCAGGTAGATACTTGCCAAGTAATATTTTATCTAAATTCTCATTAATGATAAAAGAAAGATTCGCAACTAAAACGGGCCAGCTATAAGCAAACATCTTGTAAAAGAGGTCTTTGTTAAACTTTAACTGAAGTGCTCCAAACTCTGGAAGAAGTAATAGAAATGTGGAAATGCTGGCTACCAAATTCGCTATAAAAACATAGCCGATCCAGTTGGGCTTGAACCAAGTGGTTAACCAGTCTGCGCCCAAAAAATTGTGTTTAATAAATGCTGGTATAACATAAATAAAAATCAAGTTTAGACCTACGAAAACACCGATATTAAAGAATTTAACAACGCTGTATTTAATTGGTCTTCCATCTGCACGTAATTTTGCAAATGGGATTACACAAATCGCATCTGTAAATAAAATCCATATTAAATACTGAACATATTTTCTTTGCTCTTCATAAGTTGAATGGCTTTCGCTACTTGAGGTGAATTTTGTAATATAGTCTGTAAAAACTAAGCCTGTTATTAAAAAAAGAAGAGAGATAAAAGCGATAACTAAAAAACTATTGTTATAAACTTCTTGCTTTTTATCTTCGTGTTTGTTAAGGTAACGGAAAAAAGTTGTTTCCATACCAAATGCCAAAATTGCATTGATAATAGAAGCATAACTGAACATCTTGGTGAAAATCCCATATACACCTTGGGCATATACACTGGTGTAAATTGGGGTAAGAATAAAATTAAATAGTCTTGAAAATATGGTACTTACACCATAAATCATCGTTTGACCAGCAAATTTTTTATATACAGACAAGTTGATTTTGGATTTTAGATTTTAGATTTTAGATTTCTGAGGTTACTCAAAAGCAAAATCCAAAATTCATTAATTATTTCTTAATTGACATCAAATCGTAATTCGTAAATCTCAAATCGTAAATTAGGATTACCACAACAAATTCTTCTTTACAACTTCAAAGTTGCGATAATTTTTAAGTTCTCCATCCACAATTGCTACATTTTCTACCTTGGCTTTTTCGGGACCTTCATTACACCAGTCTAGAAACATTTCTAAAGTAGCGGCATCAGCCTCTGCCTCTATGTAAACTGTACCATCTTTTTGGTTTTTGACCAAGCCTTTTACACCCATTTGGTCGGCCACAGCTTTGGTACTTGCCCTAAAAAAAACACCCTGAACCTTACCTGTTACTACTATATTGATGTGTTTCAT
>SEDG01000633.1 GCA_004295885.1 Pedobacter sp.
TTGATATGTACGTGGGCTAAAAATGCACAGTTGCCGATAATGCCCGTTTGATAAAGATGTTTTTCTGCCATAAGGAATGTGTTAAAAGAAAAACACGCCTCCCCTCAAAAATGTTTGCCAAATTAGGATTTTAACGGGGAGGTGCTATTCTTTACAGCTTTTTAGATGATGGTACCATTAGGAACCAGCGCATCTTTTTTAACAACCACAATACCATCCTTAACTGCATAAAAACCGTAATCTCCATCTTTAAGGTGATTACCTCCATTGATGCTCACTTCATTTCCTATCCTACAGTTTTTATCTATGATAGAGTTGTTGATGACACAACCTTCTCCAATTCCAATAGGTGGGTTTCCTGCTGCTATATCGGCTTCTATTTCTTCTAACGATTGATAGCGATCAGTACCCATGATGTATGAATTGGTGATTTCCGTTTTTTTACCAATCCTAGATCTGATGCCCAGCACGGCGTGAGAAATCTTACTGGCGTGAATGATACACCCTTCGGCGATGATAGTTTTTTCTAATTCTGTCCCCGCAATTTTTGAAGGAGGAAGCATCCTTGGTCTGGTATAAATGGTATGCAAATTATCGAACATGTTAAACTTCGGGATGTCATCTGTCAAACCCAAATTTGCTTCAAAGAACGAACAGATATTACCGATGTCGGTCCAATAACCTTCGTACTGATAACTCAACACCTTGCTATCGCGAATCGCCCTAGGCAGGATTTCCTTTCCAAAGTCCTTTTCTTCAGGATTGTTATCCAAAATATCGATCAAATAATCTCTGTTAAACACATAGATACCCATAGAAGCTAGGTAATTTCTACCTTCCGCCTGCATTTCTGGTCCAGTATCAGAAATCCATTCTTCCAGTCCTGTTTTTGGCTTTTCTATAAAAGAGGTGATGGTATGTTCATCGTCTGATTTCAGGATACCAAAATCCGTTGCATCTTTCGCCGTAACTGGAATGGTAGCAATGGATACAGCTGCCCCCTTGGCAATGTGTGCATCAATCATCTGTTGAAAATCCATTTGATAGAGCTGATCGCCCGAAAGGATTAAGATATAATCGAACTCGTGACCCACAATATGGTGCATACATTGACGCACAGCATCGGCCGTGCCCTGAAACCAGCCAGCGTTATGAACTGTTTGCTCGGCTGCTAAAATATCTACAAAAGCTGCACTAAAATGGCTAAAATGATAGGTATTCTTGATGTGCCTATTGAGCGATGCCGAGTTAAACTGGGTAAGCACAAACATCCGATGTATGCCAGAATTAAGGCAATTAGAGATGGGTATATCAACCAGCCTGTATTTCCCTGCAATAGGTACAGCTGGTTTTGACCGGGTGTAAGTTAGTGGTGCTAAACGAGATCCTTGTCCGCCACCCAAAATAACGCCTAAAACTTTATCTGTCATGATCTTTTTATTAGTTCTGTAAATGTTAACGATAAACATTAGCCCGTAATTTTTGTTTAAAGAACATTAGAAAAATTTTAAAAATGCAAAACCAAAACTACTGAAGGGTGTTTACATGAGACCAAATCTTTTTACCATGAACACCTTTGGATATTACCCAAAACCAGATGCGGAGCTGATTAACATTGCCGAAGAGCAGGAAAGAAATTTCTGGGCCACGAGGCTAGGCGTTAGCATCGAGAAACTGAAATCAGCGGTGCGTGCCACCCACAGCTTAGATTATCAGGAATTAAAAAACTACTTGCAACGCTCGAGAAC
>SEDG01000091.1 GCA_004295885.1 Pedobacter sp.
TTACTTCTCCAAATTTTTAATGGTAATCCTGTATAAGTTGAGTCTGAAACATTTCCGGTGTAATCGAAACGCGTAGCATTGAATTCCTCGTTTATTTCTCCATTGTTAGGAATGCTGATATTAACGAGATATGCATCTGCATATCTTTTTCTAATCACATTGATGGTATAATTTAGGGTAGTGGCACCATCTTGGGAGGTAACTGAAATGTTTACATTGTTGTTTCCAAAGCTCAGTTGTACCTGATTTCCAGCATAAGGATTTCTATCTATGCCATTTACTTTAACAACTGCGCCACTATTGGTAGCTTCTGGCCAAAATATAATGTTTTCTATGTTTGCTGCTACACTGGTGTGGTAAGTATGGGTGCTTGAGGTAAAAGATGTGTTGAGCGTAAGATCAGCGTTTCCGATAGTGGCTAAAGTTGCATCAGGTGAACCTGCACGGATAATGGTTACACGGTAATTTCTAATGTCGCCATTTTCTGCTTTTGAGCTCACACCTACATAGCCTTCCCCAACTGGTAGCTGTACAGTTATAGGTTCAGCCTGACTAGGCATTACAACCGCAGTGCTGTCTACAGGTACTCCATAAACCTGGGTCTCCGTTTTGCTGTAAGGCACTGATGCAGTATACTCAGTGATACTGCTATCAAATGCAGGTACCATGGTAACACCGCTCAAGCTCATGCTTACCATTTAAAGTAGCCTGTGCGTATTCGCTATTTACTGTTGCCGAAAGGTCAATGGACTTCACATCATTTGTCACCGAAACATTGTAATATAACTGTGAAGAACTAAAGTTAGGCGTTAAGGTGCCCACTGAAGAAGTAATTGCCGAAAGCGTATTGTCGTTTGAGGCAGTAATGCTTAATGCGGTAAGATTCGCTGGGTCTTGTATAAAGTTATAATTTGTTGCAGCAAGTCCAGATCCAGTAAGGGCGTAATTGCCAATTGATGAATCGGTTGTGGCGAGGGTCGAGAAAACTAAAGTTCCAGTGGTGGCTGTTGCTAATGTTTCGCCATTCACAAATCCTGTCACCGTACCTGAAAAGGTTGGATCTGCAGTTTTGAAAGGCCTTGATGCGGGATTGGCTACATAGGTTAGTAATCCCTTGTTGATCGAGAAATCGGCACTTGTAAAGTTTACGATGTAATTATCACTTAACGATAGTGAGCCTTTTGAGATGGGGTAGGTGCCAAAGTTTTCTCCTGTTGTTCTGCTTAATGTTCCAGTGAAATTTTCACCAACTGGTGATGAAGAAGCGGTATAGGTGAATGTTGGGTCAGCTGCGCCATAAGTTTTACTGAAAGCATTTGCCGTTACGTCAATTGTTTTTTTGCCGATGGTAAATGTACCTCCGTTAAAGTAGATCTGATAGTTATTGCCAAAGGAAAGGGTACCTTGATTAATCGGGTAACTGCCTCTGTTTTCACCAATGGCTCTTGCCAAGCTTCCCGTTGCTGCATCGCTGCCTACTAGGGTTTGGTTTACGGAATAGGTTAATATAGGATCAGCATCACTAAATGATTTAGATAAGTTGTTTGCAGTAATATCTAAACGTCTTGGCGTGATGGTTAAATTGTCGCTGATAAAGGTAATGTCATAATTGCTGGCTGTAAGTACACCTAGGTTACCGTCAACTGGCGATTTTGCTCCTAAAGTTAAGGCATAGGTGCCCACCGCTTCTCCTTGCGCTCGACCAAAAAGTCCTGTCATTCCTTCGCCTGGTGCAACAGAAGTTCCATTAAGGAATTGATAAGGATAGCCGGGGTCATCACTGCCGTAAGATTTGGTTGCAGGCTGAGGACGTAGGGTAATGGGTCTTTTTGTAATGGTAAGCGCCCCGCCGGTGGCGAAACTTAGCGTATACCTTGGGTTATCTAATGCTACCGTGCCTAAACCATTGAAGGCGTAGGTGCCAATATTTTTGCCTTCTTCACGTGTTAAAGCACCCGTAAAAGTCGCATTTCCAACAATAGCTACGTTAGTAGTAAAGGTAGGTGTCGGGTCATTATTGCCATACACTTTCGTAGCCGCAGTTGGCGTTAAAATTAAAGTCTTAGGGCCAATGGTTAGGTTTGCCGATATCAAGTTAAAGGTATAGTTACTGTTAATTTGAAGACTACCTGTGGTGATGGCATAACTGCCAATCTCTTCTCCAGTAGCCCTGCTTAAACTTCCTGTAAAGGTGGCGTCGGTGATTTCTGCTGGGATCGAATAAGTAAATGTTGGGTCCAAATCCCCAAAAGCCTTAGTTGCTGCATTGGCGGTTAAACTTATTGCTTTAGGTGTAATTACAAAGGTATTTGTAGATATAAAGTTGATGTTGTAGTTACTCGTCACATCAGCATAAGTACTGGTACTTAACACTCGTTTTTCGCCAATTAGTGTAGCGTAAGCCCCCACATTTTCACCGGGGCTACGGGCAAAATTACCTGTTGTCGCATCGCCTGGTGCTATGGTGGTTCCTTCGGTGAAAAAGCTAATGAAACCAGGATCAGCATCGCCGTATACCTTAGTTGCCCCTACGGGCTTAATGGTTAAAGGTCTTTTAGTTATGGTTAAGTCTGCACCTACATAAGTGATGTTATATCTGTCTCCATAAGACAAAGTACCTTGGGTGATTGCATAAGCGCCAACAAATTTGTTGGTTGTGGGATCTACCCGATTCAGTTCGCCTGTAGGCGCATCAGTGCCTACTACACCTGTTGCAGTGTAGGTAAAAGTGGGGTCGTTATTGCCATAAACTTTGGTTTTGGCAGCAGCGTTAACCGTAACCGTTGCTTTATTTATGGTAAGGTTCTGTGCAACATCAGCTGCAGCATTGTAATTGGTGTTGCCAGACTGAGACGCCGTAATAGTGGTAGTTCCAGGCGCTATAATATGAATTTGGTTGTTTACGATTGTTGCTACAGCAGTGTTACTGCTTGTATAACTTAGGGCTAAGGGGCTACTTGTAGAGGCACCTGGTGTAAAATCGGCATTGCCGTAGGGTTTAGCAGCAAGGGCATTAAAGGTAATTGTTTGCGCCGCTTTATTTACAGCGACAATTTGTGTAGCGCTAGTAGCAGGTAAATAACTGGCATCGCCTGCTTGCGAAGCCGTGATGGTTGAAGTGCCAGCGCCAACGATGTGAATGTTGGTGCCTGAAACGGTAGCGACACTTGTATTACTACTGGTGTAGCTTAGTGTTAAACCACTACTTGCGCTAGCACCCGCTGGAAAATCTGCATTGCCAAATGTTTTGGCTGCTATTGTGCCAAAAGTAATGGTTTGTGCCGCTTTAGGTCGGTTTACAGTTAAAGTATATGTTTGTGTGGTAAGACCATCTTCGGCAGTAACCACAGTTGTAATTACATTATCGCCAATGTTTAAGGCAATGTTGCCGGATGCACTACCGGATGTTACGGTAGTACCATTAACTTTTATGCTGGCAAAATTATCCGTTTTAGTGGGTGTAACTGTGATAGCAGTTACGCTATTAGCCACTGAGGCTGTATAAGTTGTAGTACCCGAGCCAAATGAAGGCGATAGTGTGCCCGAACTAATGGTAAAGGCTGATAGCGTAGCCACTTTGGAGGCCGCTGGAATAACGATTGCAGCTACCTGATTGCTGATGTTGAAACCTGGGCTGATAGGGAAAGCACTTTGTGTACCCGCGGCTACGTCCACTTTGACTATTCTTCGGTCGCCAGCGGTAGAATTCCAAACAAAGGCAATGTTACGTGTACGTTCTACGGTTACAATATTGGGGTTCGCTGTTAGGCTACTAATTATTTTTGTTTGGCTTGTGCCGTTTGGGCGCATTTTCCAAAGTGCATCATCCGTGGTTAAATCCGTATTGCCATTATCCGTAGTATAATAAATCCAATTGTTTATTGGATCGTAATCCATCCCATTTAAACGGGGCATAACGAATGAACTTGCCAATGTGGCAGAATTGCCACTCAAATTATAAGTCATTAACTTTGGAGCGGTTACTACCGACTCAAAGATATATATCTTATTGTTGGGGATATCTATTCCGAAAAATGTTGGTGTGGGGCTGATACTGCTGGCTAATACCGTATTACCAGTACCATTGCCTTTTATACGGCTTATACCATCAGTAGCAACAGTTGTAGCACCATTACCATCGTTAGAAGTATAATATAAATAATCGTTTACAGGGTCATACACTAAGTTTGCCGCCCTAAAGCTATTATTGGTAGACACTAATAACGTCGCCACCCCAGTGCCTAGGTTTATGCTGTAAATCCCGTTAGCCGTGGCCGTTGTGTTAGGTGAAGGTGTAAAGCTTGAAACGAAGGCACGGTTGTTAGGTAAATCCAAAGCCATATCCTGGGGGGCTGAAACGCCATTACAGATCCTGGTTAACCCAGTACCATCCTGGTTAACTTTATATATACCATCGTTAGCATTATTTGTAAGCGAACCATCGCTGCCTAGATAATAGACAGTCTGGGCAATGCTCTGCTGAAAAACCCCTAGGATAAGCAATAATGTGAAGAGGACTAAACGCTGATTTTTGCAAGTGAATAAATTATGCATCGCAGCGGCGAACCTTGGTGCTGTTAAAGAATAAGAATAAAGTAAAATTTTTTTCATATTGTAGGCATTAATCTTAATTTTCGGTCTATAAGGCCGCTATTTTAAGGTCGTTTTGTCCTGTTCTTAAATTGTAAAATACTTGTACGCCAAGCAGGAATACAAGTATGTTGATTCACCTATTTTGTTCTAAACTGATTTGGTGAATCAACTATATTGCTCAATGGGTTGTTTATTTTAGGGGCGTGGAGGCCAAACACCTTCCAACGCTATGATAAAAGTTACAGCGAGTATTGGAGGAGTGATATTGACAGGCTGACTACCGCCTGCAGCTGCAATAGCTTTAGGATTTAAAGTGCCATCACTATCATTTCCAGAATAGCTATTTACTTCGGTTCCGTCAGACACGAAACCTGAGCCAGCCAATAGGCCACCTGTCGGAGACCATTGTTTGCCACCGATACTTACTGTATTTACTAAGTGGTTGTGTGCTGGCATTTGTGCTTGGCTTAAAGTAACTTTCTCTTGACCAGCTGGTTGACCTATGATGTAAGGTGTTAACCCGCGTGGGTCGCTGTAAGCGGCATGAACTGGCGCACGGCTAACAAAGTTTGGTAACGCAAAGTTTTGCATTCCGTCTCCACCGTAGCTTGTGCCAATTAATGAAAACAAGGCAGAGTATCTATTGATGGATAATAATTGGCCATCGCAAGTAAGCCATCCTTGTGGGGCATAAGTGCCCGCGAACATTCTAATTTCCCCAATGTAAGGTTCCATAATGTGTTATTTAAAATTTTTGTTTTAGGTTAATTAAATTTTTGTTTTCGGTATTCATTTAAAATTCTAAAGGAGAAGGTTACTCTAACCTTTGAATAGTATATTTTTTCTTTTAGGTTAATTTTCCTTCAAATCTCTATCAAAATAAAAGAGGATAACAGGGTGAAAACAGCTTTTTTGAATTTATTTTTAAGCTAAAAATAGCCAGTGAGCATATTTGTTTATTAACTAGTAATTAAGCACTTTCGGTAATTCTTAAACCAACAGAAAATGAAAACAATTAAATCCCCTTTTTTTTACATTGCTATCCTTGCAATCAGCCTTGCTGCCTGCACCGCTAAAGAAGAAAAAACAAACGTTAATACTGGCTTCCCAGCTGATGAAGTAAGTTTAGACTTGGCAAAACAGTATGTAAAAAACTATGAAGCACATGCCGGTACGGTCGATTCGATCCACGTAAATGCAAAAGGCATTGCTGATACCATTAAAAACCCAAATACCAGAGCCATTTGGTTCAGTACGAAACGACTTAGAGCCTTAATAGATAGCATTGATAAGGAAGGTGGGGATGGCATTCGTTTTTACTATGCTACTTACAATAAGCTTTATAAAACAGGAGAAAAAGCTCCCGATTCAGTGCATTGGGGCCATAATACCTTATTGATGGTGTCGACCAAGTTAAGTGGTAAGATTCATTTGGATTATTATGATGGTGGAAAAAAAGGTAAAAATGGACCAACGGGACATATTATTGGTACCACACCAGAAAATCGCGGTGAGATGTGTCCGCCACCAAAAAACTGCGATAGTGTTGGTGCTACACTTATTGATCCTCGCAATTTAATAAAATGAGATTAATAACTTTCAATACTTCAATTGAATTTATCTGCTTCCTGGCCGCACTTACCTTTTTAATTAAAGTTAAAGATGGGGCCTGGAAGCTGTTGATCCCTTACCTATTGCTGGCATTCTCCATTGAAACAGCGGGGTTATACTTACGCACCCATGGTATCTCTAACTTAGAGCTGTATAACGGTTTTTTGATTTTAGAGAACCTTATGATAAGCTATTTCTTTTTTAATCTTTTCAAACCTTATGCCGTCAAGGTAAAATGGCTAATTGGTTGGTTGGGTGTTTTTTTTACACTTTACATCATAGAAATAGTTTATAGTGATTTTAAGGATTTTGTATCTATCACCGCAAGTATCATGTCGGTTGTTTTTGTATTGGCAAGTCTATATTTTTATTACCTTAAATTAAAGGATGAAAGCTATGAACCTTTGATTTCGTCAGCCTCTTTTTGGTGGGTAAGTGGTTCTTTGTTCTTTTACTTTGGCAGTACGGTATGTAATTTGTTTTTCGACTATTTGAAAGAATACGAGGTGGTGCAATACAACAGATCTGTACGATATGTGATATTTAACATCTTAAATGTCATATTATATTCATCATGGATTATATCTTTTATATGCAAATATCGTCAAAAGAGGTTTTCTCATTAATTACGCTCACCTCTATTATTTTTCTAATTGCACCTCTATTTCTAATTAGATACGTTTTGCTGTACAATAAAAAGAAGAGAAGGCATAAGGAAGAAAAGATATTGATGCATGAAGTTTATGAAACGGAATTATTAAAAACACAAATAGAAGTACAAGAACAAACCTTAAAAACAGTAGCATACGATCTTCATGATAATATTGGGCAGTTGCTGAGTTTAACTTCAGTTACTTTAAGTACTATTGATGTGAACGATCCACGGGCAGTTGCAGAGAAGATAGATTTCATTACAGATCTTACCCTAAGGTCAATTAGTGAAGTGAAGACATTGTCTAAATTATTGCATAGCGAAGAGTTGATTAAAATGGGCCTGATTGAAGCTATAGCATTTGAATTGAGTTGGTTACAGCGCTCAGATCAATTTACCATTATATTTAATAAGCCCAATGATTTGGGAACTACACTAAAAAACGACCAAAGGACAATTGTATTTAGGCTATTTCAAGAAATCATAAACAATATTATTCAACACGCTAAGGCTACAGAAATTGTCATTAATTTAGCACAGGTTGATCATCATATACACCTGGAAATTAGTGATAATGGTATGGGTTTCGAAAGCGATGAAGTTTATAGCCTAAAAAAAGGAATGGGTCTCAGTAACATTAAAAAACGGGCCGAAATGCTTAACGGTATTGCCACTATAAATTCAATTATTGGTAAAGGAACATCTATTAAAGTGACAGTTCCCACAAATTAATTATGGAAAAAATAGCTATTGCAATTGTAGATGATCATACTCTGTTTAGACAAGGTATAGGTTATTTATTAAAAGAATCTGGAGAGATTGAAGTTGTTTTTGAGGCAAGCAATGGAGAAGATCTCATAAGAAAGATTGGTGCTTATCCATTGCCAGAGGTGATTTTGATGGACATTAATATGCCTATAATGGATGGCTATGAGAGTACAAAATGGGTAAAATCAAATTATCCTGAAATTAAAGTTTTAGCATTAAGTATGCATGATGAAGATCAGCCAATCATCGAAATGCTCAAAAATGGTGCTGGTGGTTATATGCTTAAAAAATCTAAAGCTGCCGACCTATTAAATGCCGTTAGAACATTAGCTAATCAAGGGTTTTTTATAAATGAACTTGTATCAGAAAGGCTAATGCGCAATATTCATCATGATCAGCAGGTTAAGCCGGCCTCTATTGTTTTGAGTGCCAATGAACATAAGTTCTTAGAACTTTGTTGTTCTGATCTTACCTATAAAGAAATTGCTGGCCTAATGAATTTGAGCTCACACACCATAGATAATTATCGGGAAGCGTTATTTCAGAAGTTTACGATTAAATCTCGTACTGGCCTAGTTATCTCGGGGCTTAAACATGGGTTAATTAAGATTTAACTCTCTTTAAAACCTTACCAAATGAATGGGTAAATATCACATTCTTTATCTTTATCGGTCGAACATTGCCAAATGATCCTGATAATAAGTCTGTTGATACAAGATTAGTACTTTACTAATCAGAAAGTGATAGTTGGATAAAACAAAAAATTGCTATTTTTACCAAAAAAACACTTTCCCATAATGAAAAGAGATACTTTAATTTTTGATTTAATCGACAAGGAACTAAACAGACAAGAACATGGTCTAGAGCTTATTGCATCAGAAAATTTTGTGAGCAAACAAGTGATGGAGGCAGCTGGTTCGGTATTAACGAATAAATATGCTGAAGGTTTGCCTGGGAAACGTTATTATGGCGGTTGTCAGGTTGTTGATGAGATTGAGAATTTAGC
>SEDG01000634.1 GCA_004295885.1 Pedobacter sp.
GTGATTGAAGTAACAGACCGTTGTAATTTAGCGTGCCCAACCTGTTACGCTATGTCTTCTCCAAATTATGGAAGGCACCGAACGCTAGAAGAAATAGAAAAAATGATGGATGTGGTTGTAGCCAATGAAGGTGAGCCAGATGTCGTTCAGCTTTCTGGAGGGGAGCCCACTGTTCATCCAAATTTCTTTAAGATATTAGATTTAGCTAAAACTAAACCCATTAAACATTTAATGGTAAATACAAATGGTATTCGGATAGCAAAAGACATCAACTTTGTTGAAAAACTAGCCACTTATATGCCAGACTTTGAAATCTACTTGCAGTTTGATAGTTTTAGCTCTGAGGTTTTAACTAAATTAAGAGGGGAAGATTTAACAGACGTGAGAAGAAAAGCGATGGAGCATCTTAATCACTTTAATGTTTCAACAACATTGGTAGTGACCTTGCAAAATGGATTAAATGACCATGAAATAGGGGATATTTTAGACTATGCGCTTAAACAAAGATGTGTAAGGGGTGTCACCTTTCAGCCCACTCAAGTGGCAGGTAGAAATGATGATTATAATGACCAAGCTGGAAGGATAACTTTAACTGAGGTTCGAAGAAAGATATATGAGCAATACCCAATCTTTACTCCACAAGATTTAATTCCAGTGCCTTGCAATCCAGATGCATTATGTATGGCTTATGCGTTAAAAATAGGAGATGAGGTAATTCCAATGACTCATTTGATTAATCCTGAAGATTTGTTGAATAACTCAAAAAACACGATAGTTTTTGAACACGACGAAAAGTTGAAAGAACATATGCTTAACTTGTTTAGCACTGGTGTTTCGGTAGATTGTGCAGAAGATACCTTTGGCGAATTGATGTGTTGTTTGCCAAGAGTTAAATTTGATAACTTGAGTTACGATAACTTATTTCGGATCATCATCATGAATTTTATGGACCCCTTGGATTTTGATGTGCGAGCGGTAAAAAAATCCTGTGTGCACATAGTAAGCGATAAATACAAAATTGTCCCGTTCGAAACAATGAATATTTTTTATCGAGACCATAAAATTGAGGCGATAAGAGAAAAATTAAACTTAAATTAGGGTATGGAAGGTATGGCAGTTTTAATAATTTTATACTGGCTAGTTGTTGGAGTAGTGTTTTTAATAGGCTTAATCCAACTTATTGTTAAATCATCAAAGAACGAACCGCTAAAACCTGCTTTGAAATTGCTAATCATCTCAATTATCATGCTGGTGATTGGTGTCGGTGCCTGTGCCGTTATTTTAAGCAATTTAGGTGGGATGCATTAGAATAAATCCGATGACTTATGTGTTGTTCATTTTTAATGAAATGTACTCCTTTTACCTTTCTGCTTTCCGCTTTAAATAATATCTTTGCGTTTTACTAAATCGTATAGCGTATAGAGATATGCGCAATGAGATTTGTCTCAGTACGCAATACGCATTACTCAATACTCCCAAAATGAAAATATCATATAGTTGGCTTAAACAATTTATACAAACTGATAAAACTCCACAGGAAATTTCTCTCATCTTAACCAACATCGGTTTAGAAGTAGAAAGCTTAGAAAAAGTTCAGCCTATTGTGGGTGGCTTAGAAGGCTTGGTGATTGGCCACGTGGTTGAATGTGAGCAACATCCAAACGCAGACCGCTTACGTGTAACAAAGGTAGATGTTGGTACAGGAGAGCTTTTGCGAATAGTTTGTGGTGCGCCAAATGTTGGT
>SEDG01000635.1 GCA_004295885.1 Pedobacter sp.
TTTAGGTTGCACTTAAGAAATTTAAAAAACCAATTAATTGTTTATTTATTATTGCGAAACAAATTTTTATGAAACAAGTTGCCAATTCTAGCTTTTTAACGAAGCTTTCTTTTATTTTATCACTAACACTTGTTGCTTCAATAGGGCAAAAGGCATTTGCACAAGAGGTAATTACCATTCAGCAAGCTATAGATAGAACTTTGAATAATAACTTACAGGTTAAGCAAGCTCAATTAAATACCGCATTAAGCGATGAAAATTTAAACCAATCTAAATATGCACTTTACCCTACTTTAAATGGAAGTGCAAACTACAACAAGAACTTCGGACGTAGTATAGACCCTTCAACAAATCAATATATCAGTCAACAATTCTCTTCGGCAAGTGGTAGCCTTTCTGCTGGTGCAGATCTGTTTCAGGGTTTTGCGAAGATTAATCAGATAAAACAGAACAAAATCTTGTTAGATGCTGACAAAACAAATGTAGAGAAGATTAAAAATGATTTAATCCTATCGGTAGTCACTTCTTACATGCAGATTTTATATAATAAAGATTTGTTGGCGGCATCAGAGCAACAATTAACCGTGGCTAAACAAACTTTAAACAGGGAACAAGCTTTGCTTGATGCTGGAAATAAGACTTTGGCTGATGTGTCTCAATCTAAATCTCAGGTTGCTACGGCGGAGTTAAATGTAACCAATGCACAAAATAATTTAGCAATATCTTACTTGAACTTGAATCAACTAATGGAAATGCCATCAAATTCTAAATTTGAAGTACAAGCGCCATTAATAAATGACAATACCGCCGCAAAGAATAACTATGACGTAAATGAGATTTATAATAATGCCATCAATACCTTTCCAGACATTAAATTAGCTTCGCTAAGAACTGCAGCTGCATCAAAAGGAATTGATATTGCAAAAGCCAATTATTCACCAAGATTGTCAATAGGTGCAGGCCTTGGCTCAAACTACTCAAGTGGTAGGCAAGAGCTAATTTCTTCGACACCAAATGGAACAAGAGAAATTGGAAGAACTGCTGTTACTAACGAAGCTGTAGTTGTCCCTAACTTTAATACACTTTTTGCTAATCAAAAATTTAATGATCAACTTAAAGATAACTTTAATCAATCTATTGGATTAAGCCTTTCGATCCCAATTTTCAATGGTTTTAATGCAAGGTCGAGTGTTAGAAGAGCGAAAATTAATTATCAAAATACACAAGTTCAAGAGCAACTTGCAAAAAATAATTTAAGTAAGGTAATTTCTCAAGCAGTTTTGGATTTAAAGGCTGCAGAAGGTAGATTTGCTTCAACTACTAATGCATTCAATGCTCAAAAGGATGCATTTTATGTAGTAGAACAGCGTTATGCTGTGGGTTTAGTAAACTCGTTGGATTATAGTACAGCACAAACAAATAGAAATAAAGCTGAGATAGATATGATTCAAGCTAAATATGACTTAATCTTTAGAGCAAAGGTGATTGATTATTATTTAGGTAAACAGATTACATTTTAAAGGAACTAAAGCTTAAAGCGAAAAACTTAGAAATAGCGCTTAAGATTACAAAATAAACAAACGAATACTCATAAATTATGAAACTTAAACACATTTTAATTGGCGCTGGTGTATTACTTGTACTTGTATTGGGTGCAAAATTTGCTGGCCTTATTGGAGGCGAACAACTAGAAAAAGTAACAGTAGATAAAGCTGGCGATAAAAAAGTAGTAGAAACTGTTACAGAATTGTACAACAAAAAAGTAATTTCAGCATCAGAATTTGATGCCGCAAAAGCAGCTTATTTAACTGCAAAGGCGAATTTAGCTAGCGCAAAAGAAAATGTTACTGGTGCAAAATTCAGTTTAGAACAAACTGGTGCAAACGTAAAAGAAGCTGGTGCTAATTTGGCTAAAACAACAATTTTCTCTCCTGTTGATGGTGTAGTTTCAAAATTATCTATCGAGCTGGGTGATCGTATTTTAGGTACTTCGCAAATGGCAGGTACGGAAATCATGCGTATTTCTAACTTAACTACTATGGAAGTAAATGTAGAAGTTAATGAAAACGATATTAATCGTGTAAACGTAGGCGACAGTGCTTCAATTGAAATTGATGCATTTGCAGACAAGAAATTTAAAGGTGTGGTTACAGAGATTGCAAGTTCTTCTACCAGTGTGGGTGCTACAAGTACTTCTGTTGATCAAGTTACTAACTTCTCTGTTAAAGTTCGTTTGTTGGCCGATTCTTACAGCGCTATAAAAGGCGGCGCTAAAGATTTGCCTTCACCATTTAGACCAGGCCTATCGGCAACTGTAGATATTGAAAGTGAATCTTTAAATAGCTTGGCTGTGCCTATTCAAGCTGTATTTACTGGTGATAAGGATTCTACCGACCCAATGAAAAATGCAACTAGCGGTAACGACCAAAACCAAGAAAAGCAAAAAAGTAAGTTAACCGATAAAAAAGTAAAACAATACGTTTACTTATTTGATAGCAAAACAAGTACTGTTAAAAAAGCAGAAGTAACTACAGGAATTCAAGATGATCAATATATCATTATTAAAACTGGCTTAAAACCTGGTCAAGAAATTGTTTCTGGTCCTTATTCTGCGGTTCAGAACAAGCTAAAAGATGGTGCAAAAGTAGAGAAAACAACTAAGGATAAGTTGTTTAGCGCTGATGCGAAAAAGAAATAAACCAAATCATAATAATTAAGTATTTTTGAGGCCAGATAAGGTTTAATTATTGCGTAACGCATTAATTAAACCTTTTGGTTTTTTAACGGTTTTAATCTTTCTATACT
>SEDG01000636.1 GCA_004295885.1 Pedobacter sp.
GATAAACACATCTTACATAATTATATAAAAGCAAGGTCATTGTTTTTTAGTTCGTTATTAGTTGAAGATGATCTAAAGGGAATAACTATCTTAAAGGAGGCACTTAGATTAGAAGAAGAAGCTCCTTACATCTACAATAGAATCGGTTTAAGATACGCTGACGCTAAAAAGAGCGATTCTGCTATTTATTACTACAATAAGGCTGTTGAGCTTTCTCCCTCATGGATATTTCCTTATAACAACTTAGCGATAGAATATAAAGAGCTCAAAGACTACAAAAAAACGATTGAATATTGTAATAAGGTAATTGCGATAGACCCTAATTTTGCTGGAACCTATAATATTTTGGGAACTGTTTATGACGATAAGAAAGAATTTGATAAAGCCATAGCCCTATACCTGAAAGCACTTTCGTTAGATTCTACAGAGACATCTGCACTTAGAAATTTAGCCAATTCCTATTATTCTATAGACAAATATGAGCTTTCTGTTAAGTATGCTCAAAAAGCAATTGCATTAGACCCTAAAATGGCGGACGCCTATAACGACTTGGGAAATGCGTATAACATGTTAGGTGATGAAGAAAAATCGATATCAAATTATAAAAAGGCGCTGTCCCTATCTCCTACAGATTCTTTATTTAATAACAACATTGCCAATGCTTTAAGAGAAGCTAAAAACTATAAAGAAACCATTATCTATTTCAAAAAGCTAGTTAGTTTATACCCAAATTCTCCAACATTGCACTACGAATTAGGCTTTACCCATTATCAAATGGAAGAATATGAAAAAGCTTTGGCATCATTTGACGCTTCCATCAAGTTAGACCCTAAATATATAGATAGCTATGTTGGAAAAGCTCATGTTTACGAAGATATGGACGAACCAAGCAAGGCCATTCCTCTTTATGGAATTGCCCTAAAGTTAGATTCGAAATCTGAAAAGATTTACACTGATATGGGAGCAACCTACCAAATTATTAAAGAGTACGATAAAGCAATGGACGCTTTTGAGAAAGCATTGTCAATTAATCCAAATTACACCTATGCTTGGATTAATTATGGAAATGTTTATGATGACAAAGGGGAATCGGAGAAAGCGCTTGAAAAATACCAAAGAGCTTTAGTAATTGAGCCAACAAATAGCGATGGAGTTAACAATTCGGCCTACATCTTGGTAAAAATGAAAAGGTATGACGAAGCTATTTTAGGACTTCAAAAGGCTTTAACATTAGACTCTAAAAATATCGAATGGCTTGATAGATTAGCCAAAGTTTATAACCTTAAGGAAGATTACCCACAAGCTCTTGAACAGTATTTAAAAACGATAAACATCGATAAGAATAATGAAAATGCATACCACAGTGCTGGACATTTATATGCCAGTACGAGTAATGCGATTAAAGGTTATGCATACTACCTAAAATCTGCTGAACTTAATATTCATTCTGATGCACTGGGTCACATTACAGATGAAATTGATAAAAACTCTACTGTTTTGCCAAGTGCGATTAAATTCTACAAAGATTCTTTAGCTAACCATAATAATCGAAATGCTGCCTTGATGAACTTCATCGACGGTTACAAACTTTATTCAAAAAAAGACTATCAAAAATCAATTCCACTTTTTGAGAAATCTATAAACTTAGACACCACTTTTATAGACTCCTATAACATGGCGGGATTAGCAGCTATATATGCTAAAAATATACCTCAAGCAGAGAAATTTTTTAACAAATTAATT
>SEDG01000637.1 GCA_004295885.1 Pedobacter sp.
CTTTTGAATCCTTTGGTTCACTGCTACAGCCTTGAAAAGCAAATGCAGCAATAACGATCATGCTTAAAAATCCTAATTTTTTCATCTTTTTATGGTTTTTGTTTTAGTAATGAAACTATAAACATCTAATATTCTGGTTTTCCCTTCATATTATAATTTCATAGTTATTTAATTTTGTTTGATGCTTAACAAGGCTTATTTGGAAATGTTTGGTAAACCTGAACAATACAACTATTGGTTTTAAAATTAATAAGCGGTGCATTTTGAACATTTCCTATCAATTGCGAAAAGCTGTATATTGGCTTAATTATGATATCGAAAATGAAAAAACTAAGCACCCTATTGTTTTTAATAACTGCCACATTTATGGTAAAAGCTCAAACTAAAGATGAAACTAAGGTTTTAACTGCTGTTGAAAATATGCGTTTAGCCTTAATAAGTGGCGAAAGAACTGCATTGGAGAATATTGCTGCGGAAGATTTAAGCTACGGACATTCAAGCGGCAAACTGCAAAGTAGGGCAGAATTCGTAGAGGCCATAGCCAACGGCTCATCAGATTTTGTGAGTATCGAGTTTAAAAATCAGACCGTAAAAGTGACTGGAAAAACGGCATTGGTTCGCCATGAACTTCATGCAAAAACAAATGACGGTGGTAAACCTGGCGAGGTGCATTTAGGAATTTTACTAGTTTGGCAAAAACAAGGAAGAGAATGGAAATTATTGGGTAGACAAGCATTTAAGCTCCCAGAAGTTAAGCCGTAGAACTTCTCCTCATTCAATGTTAACTTAATGTTAACAAAAAATAACATTAAGTTTATATACGCTTAACATTGGCGCGATACTTTTAATGTATGAATTATCCAGTGTTTATATTCCATGAATTAGTACTTCGTTTTTCGGATATCAATCGGGAAATTGGCAAGTACATTTCAAGCACCATTGAGAATGGAGAATGTTTGATTAATACAACTACAGGACATATTAAAGTGGCCTTAAGTATGTTAGAGAAACAATATAATAATCCCAAGTCTATTTCTAAGGAAGAGTTGCAAGAATTGGCTACTGAATTTGAAATGGGATAGCGGTTATTTTTTTATAAAAGAAGAAGCCCCAAAACAGTGATGTTTTAGGGCTTCTTCTTTTAGTCCAATTTGAATTTATAAGAAAGTGTGGTGACAAATTGACGAGGAGGAATAGGATTAACGCTATAGTTCTCGTGCACGTAGTAATTGAGCGCATTTGTGAGGTTTGAAACCTTAGCTAGCAATGAAAGTCTTTTCCAAGCATAACCAGCAGAAAAATCTACTGTTGTAAATGCATCCAAAGGTATTAAGCGTAAAGTTGTAGCAGCCTTGTTATCATTCCAACCACCATTACGTTTTCCAGTGTAAAAAACAGACGTTCCTAATTTTAAGCCTTTAACTTTTCCATCTTGTATAGTGTAAAAAAGAGTAGCATTACCAGTATGTTTAGTTGTCCCAACTAAGCGTACATTTTCTAACATACCTGATAAAACAACTGTAGTAGTAGCATTTGGATTGGAAGGAGTTGGTGCAGTAACTATATTTGTTGTAATAGGAGCAGTGTTGGTATAGCGCATGAAGTTGTAACTATATCCTGCAATAAAATTTAATCCAGGTAAAATGGTTCCCGTTAAATCTGCCTCTAATCCATCACTTTTAGTTGTTCCATTTAATTGCTTAATGTTAGCGTTTGAGTTAATGTTTCCTTGAGCATCAAA
>SEDG01000638.1 GCA_004295885.1 Pedobacter sp.
GAGTGAGATTTATTGAAAGCGTACTCGGCGAAAGCTTCCCAATCTTTCCAAATCTTCTCTAAAACTACGGCATCGTGACCTTTAGCCGCAGCCTGTTTAATAAACTTAGGCTTCATCTTGTCCAACACGTCACGTTGTTTTTTACCCATCGCCTTACGCAAAACATCGGCTTCACCTTTGGTAAAATCTGCCAATTTTTGCGACAAAAGCATTACCTGCTCTTGGTAAACTGTAATTCCGTAAGTTTCTTTAAGTAGCTCCTCACAAGCCTCTAAATCGTATTTAATTTCTTCTTCACCGTTTTTACGCTTTACGAAACTTGGAATATAGGCAATTGGCCCTGGACGATACAAAGCGTTCATCGCAATTAAATCTCCAAAAACAGTTGGTTTTAACTCCTTCATGTATTTCTGCATACCAGCACTCTCGTACTGGAAAATGCCAACTGTTTCGCCACGCTGAAAGAGCTCGTAAGTTTTTAAATCATCTATCGGAAAAGCATCTGGGTCTAAATCGATATCGTGCCGTTTCTTTACCAGTTTAACTGTATCCTTAATCAGAGTTAAGGTTTTTAAACCCAAGAAGTCCATCTTTAACAAACCAGCGCTTTCTACAACGGAGTTGTCAAATTGGGTTACGTATAAATCTGAATCTTTTGCCGTAGCTACTGGAACGAAATTGGTAATGTCATCTGGCGTAATGATAACTCCACAGGCGTGGATACCTGTATTTCTTAATGAACCTTCTAAAATGATAGCTTGTTCAATGGTTTCTGCACTTAGATTTTTAGCTGCCGCTAATGCTTTTAGCTCAATTATCTTTTCATATTCATCTGGTCGCAAGGCCGCTTTCAACGCCTTTTCCGACCACGACCCTCATCGTCAAAGTCGATATCAATATCGGGCATGGAAACACGGTCTGGATTAAGGAAACGCTCAAATAGCAAATCGTATTTTAATGGGTCAATGTTCGTAATCCATAAACAATAGGCAACTACAGAACCAGCTGCCGAACCACGACCAGGGCCAACAGAAACATCACGCCTCCTAGCCTCAGCTATAAAATCTTGCACAATTAAGAAATAACCAGGATAACCCGTTTTCTCAATTGTAGCCAACTCAAAATCTAAACGCTCAATGATAACTTCCGTTAGCTCACCATACCTTTTTTTCGCACCTTCATAAGTTAGGTGTCTTAAAAATTTATTCTCGCCACGTTTGCCTCCATCGGTATTATCTTCTTCTACTAAAAACTCATCTGGGATACCAAATTTAGGTAAGAGTACTTCACGAGCTAACTCATAAGATTCTACCTTATCTGCAATTTCTTGAGTGCTTAAAATCGCCTGTGGCACGTCGGTAAAGAGCTTTTTCATTTCTTCGGCAGATTTGAAATAATACTCTTGGTTTGGCAAACCATAACGGTAACCTCGTCCGCGACCTATTGGCGTAGCTTGTTTCTCCGCATCCTTTACACACAATAAAATATCATGTGCATTGGCATCTTTTTTATTGATGTAATAAGTATTGTTAGTTGCCACTAATTTAACTTCATGCTTATTAGCCATCGCTATTAAATCAGTGTTTACACGGTCTTCATTTTCTTGACCGTGACGCATGATTTCTACATAAAAATCATCACCAAATTGCTCTTTCCAATAAAGCAAAGCTTCTTCCGCTTGTTTTTCACCTAAGTTTAACAACTTACTGGCCACCTCGCCGTATAAGTTTCCAGAAAGTACGATGATATCGCTTTTGTATTGCTCAATTACTTTTCTATCGATCCTCGGCACATAATAAAAGCCTTTTGTATAAGCAATGGATGACATTTTTGCCAAATTGTGGTAGCCATGGTTATGCAAATGCACAAAATTTGCATTCGCTAATTCTTCTTTATTGTCTGCTAACGTTTGTTTAGATATTCCGCCAGGCTCTGTAGCTTGTTGGCGTTTTCTTATTTTATCAGACTCTGTTTTTAAGTTGGCGTGTTCAATTCCAAAAGATCCGATTGGACCAGTATTGATCGTTTTAAATCTTTCAAAATAATCAACCTCCACCTGTAATTCTTCCCGTTTGAAAACCTCTTTTTTTATCAGCTCCAAAAAGCAACGAGTTGTAGCTTCCACATCGGCAGTTGCGTTATGCGCTTCGGAAAACGGAACACCAAAAAGGTACTGGTGTAACTCTGTTAAAGTTGGCAATTTAAATCGCCCGCCTCTCCCTCCAGGAATCTTTAAGAGGTCCGCTGTAATTTCTGTACAGGTATCCAAAACAGGCATACTAGCCATCGCACTTTCAACGCCTAAGCGATGAAATTCGCAACCCATGATGTTCACATCGAACCCTACATTCTGTCCAACAACAAATTTTGATTTACTTAAGGCGATGTTAAACTTCTCTAAAACTTCTGCTAATCCAATTCCTTGTTCTTGTGCTAATTCAGTAGAAATTCCGTGAATTCGCTCTGCATCGTAGGGAATGTTAAAACCCTCTGGCTTAACTAAATAATTTTGATGTTCAATCAAATTACCCATATCATCATGTAACTGCCAAGCTATTTGAATGCAACGTGGCCAATTATCCGTATCGGTAATGGGCGCATTAAAATTACGTGGCAAACCAGTAGTCTCGGTATCAAAAATCAGGTACATAGTGGGAATTATGGTGGAGTTCAAAAATAGAGAAATTACCGCGTTAACTTGTCAGCAAATTATCAACATCTGAAGGAGAAATGCAAGAGGTAAAAGGTAAGACGGAAGATGTGTGGAGAAGGAGAAATATTAAATTGTTGAAGAGTTTGAAAAGCAAAAACAGATGTATTTAGGAAAATTCAGCCCTGCTTCCTGCCTGCCGGCAGGCAAGTTTGGTACAAGTCCCGATGCTTCTAGTCCCGACTTCATCGGGAAAGAATCGGGAGCTTTCCCCGTCAATCAGGTTTAGAGAACTTAGGATTGTAAAACTATTTAAGGTTGCAGAGTTTCAATAGTATGAAAGATTGCTTCGTACCTCGCAATGACGAACTTGCCTGGAACTCAAAACTGCAAACTCCCAACTGTTAACTGAACTAATGCTCCTGACTAACTAAACTCCCTGTATCATAACCTATCTTCCTGCATCTCTCAATAATATCTCTTAAAAGTTCGGGTTCTATTTTTGCTTCACGAGCCATGATAAATAAGTATTTTTCTTCTGGGTGACCAACCACTACGTAACTATAATCGTCTGCCAGTTCTATCACCCAATAACCGATTTTAAAAGGCCACAGAAATTGAGCTTTCATGTCACCATCGGGTTTGTGCTCATCGAAAAACAATTTAGATTTAATGGATTTTTCTTCTGGTTTTCCATCTTTATGGTAAGTGGTTAAAACCTCAAAATGGTCATCTTCCACCAATGTGTAATTTTCTATAGTTTGTTTCCAATTTTTATCTAACAATGTTGGGATAGAATAAAGAGAATACCATTTGCCAGCGAAAGCTTTATGGTCACGAGATAAACCACAAAGACACCAAGACCACCAAGAAAATCTTTGTGTGCTTGTGAATGATGGCTTGAGATAACCAACATGTGTTCTGTGAGCCACAGACCACGGTGTGGAAAGTGAAAAGGTTTTTAAGATTCGTCATGCTCAGCTTGACTGGGCATCATAATGCTATGATGAGACACACTAAAAAGACACCAAGACCATTAAGAAAAATCTTTGTGTACGTTGTGCCTTATTGGTTCAATGTATAGCAGTTTGAAGAGGTTGTCCTGCACTACCTTTAGTTTATAGCCTCCGATTGATGTGGAAATACTTTTTTGACAAGCAAAGCGAAGTATTACAAAAAAGATTGCAACGAAAGCGGGACTGACAATAATAATTGCACTGCAAATGCGCTTCTAATAAAAGAAATGACTTACTTCATTTTATGTAAATTATTTATCATAAGCTTATTAAATTTCGAAAAGCATTTGGGTAAACTAATGCAATTCTATATCTTGGGCATCGAAAAACAGTTTTCAACCAAATTCCAAAATATAACCAA
>SEDG01000092.1 GCA_004295885.1 Pedobacter sp.
GCTGAAGATGAGTATGAAGAATGTTTGTTAAAGGCTTCTGCAATTCTTAAAGTTTTAGGACAGGTTTAGGGTTTAGGGTTTAGGGTTTAGGGTTTAGGGTTTAGGGTTTAGGGTTTAGGGTTTAGGGTTTAGGGTTTAGGGTTTAGGGTTTAGGAAAAACTTTCTATTATAGAAAATGTTTTGTAAAACAAAAAAGGTGGAAAGCCTACACCTTCCACCTTTATATTTTCAAGCTTCAATCTTATTTTTTATAGTATTTCATCGCCTCAGGTAAATCTCTTTGTATTTGGGCAATACGTGCTTCATCTGATGGGTGTGTGCTTAAAAATGCAGGCGGTTTAGAACCTCCTGAACTTGCCTGTGCCATTCTTTGCCAAAAGCTAATTGCCGTACTAGGATTGTACCCAGCCATTGCCATGAAGGATAGTCCCATTTTATCCGCTTCTAATTCTTGGTTTCTAGAATTTGGCAATACATAACCAGCTTGAGCTCCAATACCATATAATTGGTTTACAACAGCTTGGGTTGTTTCTGATTTATTCCCTACTGCGGCACCAATCACTGCACCTCCTATTTGTGCTTTCATCATATTCGATGCTCTCTCTACAGAGTGTTGTGCAATTGCATGAGCAATTTCGTGTCCCATTACTGTTGCTAAACCTGCCTCATCTTTTGTAATAGGTAATATCCCAGTATAAACTGCAACTTTTCCGCCTGGCATACACCAAGCGTTAATCTCTTTACTTTCTATTAAATTAAACTCCCACTTATAGTTTTTAATTTGCTCTCCATAACCATTCTGATTCATATATTGGGTTACTGCAGCAGCAACTTTGGCACCAACTCGTTTAACCATTTGGGTATTTGTAGAATTCGTTGAAACCACTTTTGTGCTTGGGTCACTCAAAAATTGAGAATAACCGATAGCGGCTTGCTGTTCTAAGTCAGCGGCGCTTACACCGAAGGTTGTAACTTTACGTCCTGTTAGCGGAACTACAGAGGTAGTACATGAGGAAATTACTATCAGACTTGAAGCAATACCTAGAATCATTAATTTTTTCATAATATCTTTTGAGCGAATTATTTATTTGTTAATTACATTTTCTAGTTAACAAATAGTATGCCAATACAGTGGCTATTGGAAAGGTAAAACCTGCACATATTGAACTTAAAGACACATATTTTGTAGCCAGCAAAACAGTTACAAATACGAGAACGCAGAGTCCTGCAGCCGTAGGATTAACTGCTAAAATCATCCCAAAAAGCGTTGCTACTCCTTTTCCACCTCTAAAACCCGCAAATACAGGAAACAAATGCCCCATAACAGCAATCACGCCTAAAGCCAATTCGTAATTAACAAATTGAGTTGAATTTTGTGGACCAGTTACAGATAATCCGATAAAGAAAGCAAGTTTTGTGGCCGTATAACCTTTAAAAATATCCAAAAACATCACCACGATACCCGCTTTTTTCCCTAGTACTCTAAAGGTGTTTGTCGCGCCAGCATTTCCGCTACCATATTCCCTAACGTCAACACCATAAAAAGCCTGACCAAACCATACGGCAGAAGGTACCGAACCAAGAAGATAGGCAACAATTAGCGCTGAAATAGAGTAGATCGAAATCATAACCTACAATTATACTAAAAAAAACAGTTTCAAGATGGTCGAATTTATATGAATTAAAATGCCTTCAAGCTTAAGTCTAAACTTTTAACAGAATGGGTTAAAGCACCCATAGAAATATAGTCGACCCCGCAAGCCGCATAATCAGTTACATTCTCTTCTACAATGCCCCCCGATGCTTCGGTGATGAATCTTCCGTCTATTATTGAAATAGCCTCCTTTAAAAGTGGTATTGGGAAATTATCTAGCATGATGCGATCAACATTGCCTTGAGCCAAAACCTCGTTCAACTCTGTTAAATTTCTTACTTCTATCTCTATAGCTAGTTTTTTGTTATTGGCCTTTAGGTACTCATTTGCAGCGATAATTGCATTTGCTATTCCTCCAGCATAGTCAACATGATTATCCTTAATCAATATCATATCATATAATCCGATACGATGATTAACTCCACCACCGATTTTAACAGCCCATTTTTCAAGGTATCTTAAACCAGGCGTCGTTTTTCTTGTATCTAAAACTTGAGTTTTGTATGGCTTTAATAATTGCACAATACGATTTGTTTTAGTAGCTATGCCACTCATCCTTTGCATACAATTTAATACCAATCGCTCTGCTAATAAAATGGAGTGCGTACTCCCCTCTACCGTTAAGACAATTTCGCCAAATTTAACACGGGCACCATCCTTAATTAATACATCAACTTTTAAGGCAGGATCGATTTGATTGAAGATTTCTATTGCGAGCTCTACCCCAGCTAATACACCATCTTCTTTTACAATGAGTTTAGCCTTGCCCTGAGTATCTTTTGGTATTGTAGAAAGGGAAGTATGATCTCCATCACCCACATCTTCGGCAATGGCATTCTTGATAAATAGGTCGACGAGTTGTTTATCCAAAGCAGTAAATTTTCTTCAAAAATAAGAATTTACTGCTAATTAACTATTCCTTGTCTGCTTCAATTCTTAATTCGGTGATTAAGAAAGCATTAGATGGCTTTTTAAGATTCATTGTTATGGTAACCCGAAATTTCCCATTTTTTGTATTTAATGATAATATACAATGACGATAATTTGGATTGCTACTTAAACGATGAATTATGGTAGATTTATTTGGAGTATTTTTTATAAAAAAATCTCTCAAAATCTGTTCAGACTGTGCTTTACTATATACATCTTCTTGGTCAATTACAATTAACTCTACAGAAGAAGCGAAGTTTTTAGCAATTTCTTTAGAATTTCCTGATTTAAAATATGCCGACAAATCATCGATAATATCGACCTGTGGCCCATTACTTGCAGGAAAATGGAGCACTATAACAAATAAAGCTAGTAAATGTTTTATCATGTGTGTTAAAAACTATTTAATTCAAGCGAAAATTATGCCACTTATAAATCATAATGTTTAAATACTTTCCTTTAAGGGCTCAATAGCTTATATTTGCAATAATAAGCAAAAGCTTAAATAATTAAAATTGTGCTTTTTCTATTCCATTTATAATAAAAATAATGAATACTAAGAAACTTGTATTGCTAATTCTTGATGGCTGGGGCTACGGAAAAAAAGATAAATCTGACGCTGCTTACGTTGCAAACACTCCATTTTTCGATTCGATGATTCAAAATTATCCAAACTCGAAACTAGAGGCATCTGGAGAAGCTGTTGGTTTACCAGTCGGGCAAATGGGTAATTCGGAGGTTGGCCACATGAATTTGGGTGCTGGCAGAGTGGTATATCAAGAACTAGGAAGAATCAACAAAGCTATTACAGATAGGACTTTACATAGCAACGAGATTTTAGTTAATGCATTTAATTATGCAAAACAAAATAATAAAGCAGTACACTTTATCGGTTTAGTATCTGACGGCGGTGTCCATGCGCATATAAATCACCTAATGGCGTTATGCGACGCGGCAAAGGAACAAGGTTTAAAAGATGTTTTTATTCACGCTTTTTTAGATGGAAGAGATACAGACCCGAATTCCGGCCTAGGCTTTATAACAACGTTAAATAATCACTTAAAAAACTCGGTTGGGAAAATTGCAACGGTAGTTGGTCGTTATTTTGCAATGGATAGAGACAATCGTTGGGAAAGAGTTAAACTTGCTTATGATGTGATGGTAAATGGTGTTGGAGAAAAAGCAAGCAGTGCTGAAGTAGCCATTCAGAAATCATATAATGAAGGTGTTACTGACGAATTTACACAACCAATTGTAATTACAAATGAAGATGGCACCCCAACAGCTACAATTAAACCTGACGATGTTGTAATTTGTTTCAATTACAGAACCGATAGGGGAAGAGAAATTACAACTGCTTTAAGTCAGAAAGATTTCCCTGAATTCGAAATGAAAAAATTGCCGCTGTATTATGTTACAATGACAACATACGATGAAAGTTTTGATAATGTAAACGTCGTTTTTACAAAGGATGATTTATCGAATACTTTAGGCGAAGTTTTAGAAGCCAATCATAAAAATCAAATCCGCATTGCGGAAACAGAGAAATATCCTCATGTTACTTTTTTCTTTTCTGGCGGAAGAGAGAAAGAGTTTGAAAATGAAAAAAGAATTTTGGTTCCTTCACCAAAAGTGGCCACTTATGATTTGCAGCCAGAAATGAGTGCCGCTGGAATTACCGCAGCTATTAATCAGGAACTAGAAAGCGGATGGCCAGATTTTGTGTGCTTAAACTTTGCAAATCCAGATATGGTTGGTCATACTGGTGTTTTTGAAGCTGTTGTTAAAGCTGTAGAAACTGCTGATGCTTGTGCAGAACAAGTGGTAAAAACAGGTATAGCAAACGGATACTCATTCATCATTTTAGCTGATCACGGAAATTCTGAATACATGATTAACGCTGATGGTTCAGTAAATACAGCCCACACTACAAATCTTGTTCCTTGTATATTAATAGACAACGATTACAAATCTATTGCAGATGGTAAATTAGGCGATGTAGCGCCTACCGTATTAAAAATTATGGGAATTGAAATTCCAGAAATTATGACAGGAAATTGCTTGGTATAATGAGAAAACTTGCCCTTTGCAGTTTAGTACTTCTTTTAGGTGCCTCTTGTAATTTAAAAGAAAAGGAAAAAGCTAGTGTTAAAACCTATTTCGATTTAGCAGGTTATTTCGAAAATGAGGCGAGCCGTTTATCGAAAACAAAGCCGACTATAAGTAAAGCAGTTTTCATAAATGGAAAGGAAGAGCAAAAAAATATCAGCATTAAAAATTGGGAGCAGGAATTTAAATCCTTTATTGATGCTGATATTAATAAGGCATCATGGAGGGGCTCTTTCAATGTAGTAAAGAATGGAGGACAAACAACTTACACTTCACATAGTGAAAAAATTCCCGTTAAAAAGTTAGAAATCTCATTAAAAAACAATAGACTAACTTCTATTAAGGTTTACATTACAAATACTAACGATCTCTATACTTCTCAAGATAGTTTGAGCTACTATCCTGATAGTCTTTATCAGATAATGAAAACTCAACACATTAAATTAATGGAAAGTAAACGGTACAGGATTACTGGAAAGTTTAGATAAAAAAAAAGTCTCATTGTAAATGCAATGAGACTTTTTTTTTAAACTTCGCTAGTTTATTTCAAACTTGCTACTTGTGCCTTTACATAATCCATCAAATCAAGAATGTCTTTTCTAGAAGGCTGTAAAGTTAAAATCTTCTTAAAATCCGTTGTAGCATTGTTAAATATCGCTAAACAAGCTGCTTTTTCCGTTGCCTTTTTAATTTTATATGATTTAAAAATTGCGTAATCTTTGTAAGCTATTCCCCTATTTTGTAATATTTGGGTGTCTTCTTCACCATTAATTTCTATGGCTTTAGAAAAATCTTTAATAGCGGAAGTGTAAAAACTTTCCCTCATTTGATTTAACGATTCCTTAGGAGCATTTGCAATATTCAGCCTAGCCTTACCTCTGTAATAGTATGCTGAATAATCGTTAGGTTTTAATACGATTAAGTTGCTGTAGGCAGTGATCGCCTTTTCAAAATCACCACACTGAAAGTATGAATAACCTAAGGTTTTTAACACATTTGCATAGTTAGGACCATTGCTATCTACCTTTTCTAATTGTGCTGCAGCAGTTTTATAATCATATTTCAAAAAGGCTTGCATTCCCATTTTCTCAAAATTACCTTGAGCAAATGTTGAAACAGAAACCAAAAGAAATAAAAACAATGCGGCTATTTTCTTAAAATAATTCATTAAACGTTCTATTTAATTAAAATTACAAATTCAAATCAGTATTTTGTAATATCGACACTAATATACAACTATCATACCACTTGTAATTAATATGCTTAACGTTAAAAAAAGTTAAATATGATAAGCCAATAAATTTTAAGGCTGACTTTTTAACAGGAACATTATTAATTTATGTTTTTGGCACAAGAGTTGAAATTACATCAATCAACAATTAATTAATACTTTTATAACGGCAACGCTGTCAGTTTGTCGTTTACTATATTTAAATAAAGGCCCACTTAATGAGCAAAGATCAATTTGATTTTAGTCAAGCACTACCAATTATAAATGAAGATACTGAGTTCTTCCCGTTGATGTCTCAACAAGACGAAGATGAGATGAACAATGAAGAAACACCTGAAATTCTTGCAATTTTACCACTTAGAAATACAGTTTTATTTCCAGGCGTAGTAATTCCTATTACCGTTGGAAGAGATAAATCCATCAAATTAATTAAAGAAGCTTATAAAGGCGATAGAATTATTGGAGTAGTTTCTCAAAAAGATGTTTCTATTGAAGACCCAACTTTTGATGAACTAAATAGCGTGGGCACCGTTGCTCATATCATCAAGATGTTGCAAATGCCTGATGGAAATACAACGGTTATTATTCAAGGTAAACAGCGTTTCCAATTAGTTGAAGAAGTGCAATCTGAACCCTATATAAAAGTTATTATTGCAAAATTCACGGAAACAAAACATAAAGCCGATAAGGAATTTAAAAACCTGGTGGCCTCTATTAAAGAGATGTCATCACAGATTATTCAGCTTTCACCGAACATTCCAAGTGAAGCCGGAATTGCGCTAAAAAATATTGAAAGTACTTCGTTTCTGATCAACTTCATTTCTTCTAACATGAATGCAGATGTTGCCGACAAGCAAAAAATGCTTGAAATGAGCAATCTACGTAAACGTGCAGAAATGGTGATGGATTTGCTAACAACTGAATTACAGATGTTAGAGCTAAAAAACCAAATCCAGTCTAAGGTTAGAGTTGATCTTGACAAGCAACAACGTGACTATTTCTTGAATGCGCAGTTAAAAACCATACAAGAAGAATTAGGTGGAAATTCATCTGATTTAGAATACGAGGCTTTACAAGCACGTTCGAAAAAGAAAAAATGGGCAAAACCTGTCGCTGATCATTTTGCAAAGGAATTAGAAAAATTAGGCAGAATGAATCCTGCTGCACCAGATTATTCTATTCAAATGAATTATTTGGAGTTGCTTTTAGATTTACCTTGGGGTGATTTTACTAAAGATAATTTCGATTTAAAACGTGCTCAAAAAGTACTTGATAAAGATCACTTCGGCCTTGAAAAAGTTAAACAGCGCATCATTGAATATTTGGCAGTCTTAAAACTGAAAAAAGACATGAAGGCGCCTATTCTTTGTTTAGTTGGCCCCCCAGGAGTTGGTAAAACATCATTGGGAAAATCTATCGCTAAAGCCATTAATCGTAAATATGTTCGTATGGCGTTAGGTGGAGTTAGAGATGAAGCTGAGATTCGTGGACACAGAAAAACGTATATCGGGGCAATGCCAGGTCGCATCATTCAATCTATTAAAAAAGCTGGAGCATCAAACCCTGTTTTTGTATTGGATGAGATTGACAAAGTAGGTTCTGATTTTAGAGGAGATCCTTCATCAGCCCTGCTAGAAGTTTTAGACCCAGAACAAAACAGTGCTTTTAATGACCATTACTTAGAAGCTGAATATGATTTGTCGAATGTACTTTTCATCGCTACTGCGAACTCATTAAGTACAATACAGCCGGCGCTTTTAGATCGTATGGAGATTATTGAGGTAAATGGTTATACGATAGAAGAGAAGATAGAAATTGCTAAAAAGTACCTTTTACCAAAACAAAAAGAACAGCACGGCTTACAAAATAAAGACATCACTTTAAAAAGTTCGTTAATTGAAAAAGTGATTGAAGATTATACTAGGGAAAGTGGTGTACGGGGTTTAGAGAAAAAAATAGGATCATTAGTAAGAGGTATTGCAACTAAAATTGCAATGGAAGAACCTTATGAATCAACGTTAAATTTGGCAGATGTTGAACGCATTTTAGGTGCTCCAATTTATGATAAAGACGCTTATGAAGGAAATGAGGTTGCTGGTGTTGTTACTGGTTTAGCGTGGACTTCAGTTGGTGGAGATATTCTATTCATCGAAGCAAGCTTAAGCCCAGGAAAGGGAAAATTAACCTTAACTGGTAACCTTGGCGATGTCATGAAGGAATCTGCAGTCATAGCTCTAGCTTATCTTAGAGCTCATGCCAATCTGTTTGGAATTGATAATGCCTTATTTGATCATTTTGATATTCATGTTCACGTTCCCGCAGGAGCTACGCCGAAAGATGGGCCATCTGCTGGTATCACTATGTTAACCGCATTAACATCTGCCTTTACCCAACGCAAGGTTAAATCTAATTTAGCAATGACAGGCGAGATAACTTTACGTGGGAAAGTTTTACCTGTAGGCGGAATTAAAGAGAAGATTTTAGCTGCTAAGAGAGCAAATATCAAACAAATCATCCTTTGCAAATCTAATAGAAAAGACATTTTAGAAATCAAGGAAGATTATATCAAAGACCTTCAATTCCATTATGTTACCGAAATGAAAGAGGTAATTGAATTGGCTTTGATGAAAGATAAAGTTAAAAATCCTCTGGATTTAACTATTAAAAACAATCAAGCACCAATTCAACAAAATGCTTAAAAAATTAACGTTTGCTATCCTACTAATTTTTGCAACAAGCGTTTGCAGCTTTGCTCAAGAACAAAAGAGTGAATTTGGGTTTAAAAGCGATAATGATGCTTATCTATTTTACGGGCAGGATCGTTATTACACCAACGGCTTATTTATCTATTTTCGTCACGCTACCGACCAAAAAAAGCTTGGAGAAAAATTAGAGAAATTAACTTACGAAATTACCGCTGGTCAGAAAATGTACAACCCAATTTCTGGTTATAGACCTGATCCAAAAACTCAAGACAGACCTTTTGCTGGTTATTTGTATGCAGGCGGAAACGTTAATTTATTTTATAAAAAAGAAAGCATTTTAAAGGCAGGTTTAGAGGTAGGCGTTATTGGAAACCTTTCTGCTCAATACACGCAATTATTACATCGCTCTGCAAAAAAAGATGTAGACTTCTCTTTTGAAGGATATGCAAATGTAGGAACAACTTATAGTGGAGCTGGTGCTGGAATATTATTTAGAGCAGGTAGTATTAATCAATTATTCAACTCTGCAGCTACTAATTCGGTAATAAGCAATAACTCTAAAACAGAAAAACTGGTTAAAAAAGAGATTTTCTTTTATGCAAAGCCTCAAATTAACTTTGTGGCTTATGATGCTACCATCCAAGGAAGTATGTTTAATGACGATAGTCCTGTAACTTTTGATGCAAAACCACTGGTTTTTGCACAACAATTAGGCCTTAATTACAGCACACCACGTTTCACTTTTGATTACAGTGTGTTATTTAAATCTCAAGAGGTAAAAAGTGTTGCAAAGGCGCATCAATACGGAACTATAGCGATGTATTATAGGTTTTAGTCTAAAGCTGGCTTTGCTCTATTCTGCTTCTTAACCGCAGTTACCGATTTATTAGCCAATCTTTTTGCGATAACAGCCTTTGGGATTTTGGTGGGTTTGCGTTTCTTTTGAACGGTTAATGATTTCTTTAACAAATCAAGAAACTTGGTAATTGAAATTTCTTTATTAGCCAGCTGACTTCTATCCACCTGAGAAACGACATGCAAATTACCTTCGGTATCTATTTTTGTTTTTAATCCTTCTAGCAATAAAGCTTTTTCGTCCTCATTAAATAACAAAGTTTCTTGTACATTAAAAATGAGTTCAACCTTACTAGAAACCTTATTTACGTTTTGTCCACCCTTTCCGCCGCTGCGAGATGTTTTAAAAGTTATTTCCTTAAGTAATTGTTCATTAGTAGGTGTCATAGTGTAAAGATAATTAGAATTATCCTATTGTTAATGCACCCACGCCTAATGGAGAACTGTACAAATTGTTAAGCAACAATTTAGCCATACAATTTCAACAATGATTATTATCTTTGTTTCACATGAGAAAAAATCTGGTTGTAGCAATCGATGGCTATTCTTCTTGCGGAAAAAGCACCTTGGCAAAAGCACTAGCTAAAAAATTAGGTTTTATATATATCGATAGTGGCGCAATGTACAGAGCAGTTACTTTGTTCTTCATTCGCAACAAAGTTGATATGACCAATCAAGAAGCCATTAATGATGCGCTACACCATATCGAGTTAAATTTTCATTCAAGAGATTATGAATCTCATATCCTTTTAAACGGCGAAGAAGTTTCTGAAGAAATTAGGCAAATGCCAGTTTCTGAAAACGTAAGTGAAGTATCGGCTAACAAGCAAGTTCGTCATGACATGGTGAAACAGCAACAGAGAATGGGAAAATCTAAAAACATAGTAATGGATGGCCGTGATATTGGAACTGCTGTTTTTGAAGATGCCCAGGTTAAGTTTTTTATGACTGCCGATCCTAAAATCAGGGCCGAACGGAGGTACAAAGAATTGTTATCCAAGGGTGATAATGTGACAACCTTAGAAGAAGTTTTCGAAAACCTAGCGCATAGAGATTATGCAGATACCACCAGAAAAGAAAGTCCGTTGGTTAGAGCTGAAGATGCCATTATTTTAGATAATACCGACCTTACGCAAGAAGAACAGCTTGATTTTGCATTGGAAAAAGTAAACCCATTTTTAGAAAAAATTTAATCTCACCCACCTTATTAAATAATTTGGTATTTTGCTGCGAAATATAATCGCATGAAATTAAATCCGTATTTAAGACTATTTACCCTAGCTTCCTTACTATTTTTCACTTCAGCTTGTCAGGCTCAAAAAGGCTGGATAAATTTATTTAATGGTAAGGATCTAAAAGATTGGACCGTTAAAATTGCCAAACACGAAGTTGGAGAAAACTATGCCAATACATTCAGGGTAGAAAACGGCGTAATGAAAGTAAGTTATGATGGTTATGAAAATTTCGACAAACAATATGGACATATTCATTATAAAAAACCATTTTCTTATTATTTATTAAAGGTAGAATATCGTTTTGTTGGCGAACAAGCTAAAGGTGGCGAAGGCTGGGCGACTAGAAATAGCGGTGCGATGTTACATGGTCAAGATCCAAAAACAATGTTAAAGGACCAAGATTTTCCTATTTCTATTGAAGGGCAATTACTGGGTGGCGATGGTGTACACGAACGACATACCAGTAATGTTTGCACCCCAGGCACAACTATTTACATGGATGATAAACTGACGGTAGCGCATTGTCTAGAATCTAATTCCAAAACTTTCCATGGCGAACAATGGGTTACTGCAGAGTTTTTAGTTCTAGGAGATTCCGTTATACAGCACTATGTGAATAAAGAGTTAGTGCTAACCTACACCAAGCCGCAAATTGGAGGTGGTAGTGTAAGCAATTACGACCCTGAAGTTAAACAAGATGGAAAACGTTTAACTGGCGGATACATTTCTTTACAGAGCGAAAGCCACCCTATTGAATTTAGAAAAGTAGCTTTGTTTGATTTGGCTCCCTATGCAAAGGATAAAGCTAAGCTCGAAAAAATAATTACTAAGATAAAAACAGAGTAAAGCGTATTCAATTCAATCTTCCCTAGAGATTAATTTAAACCAAACTCTTCATGAAGAAATTCCATTTGCTTATTTGCTTTTTAGCAATGAGCTTAATTACCATAGCTCAAAAACGCTATACTGTAGACCAAATTCCAAGTCCAAAATTAGCTGGTCAAGATTACTTTGTAAGTAATCCAGACGGGATTTTAAGCAACGTTACAGGCTTAAATGAAACTCTAGTTAAACTAGAACAAGATACAAAGGTAGAGTTTGCCGTTGTTATGGTTAACGATTTCGATGACAACCAAGAAGATTTCGAGTTTGCCAAAGCGATATTTGACAAATGGAAAATTGGGAAAGCTGGAAGTAACAATGGTTTGCTCCTCTTCATCTCAATCGATAGAAGAAAATATAGGTTTATTAGTGGTTCTGGCGTAGAAGGCTTATGGCTATGAAGCTGTCTACATAAATGGTTGCGTCGGTATTTTCTTTTTTATATTCATTTCTGTATTCGTTTTGGTATTTTTTGGTGGTTTTGGGGTTTTTGAGAGTTTAAAAGTTAGCCACATTCCTTATATTTTATATGCTTTGTTAGCTGTAGGTCTTTTCTTTAGGTATTATGCCTACGTAGGAAATCTGAGAAGAAAACATTTTGACGATGAAAATTTTTTAGAGGCGGTTAAGGAATTCCATTCTAACTATTGGTGGTTAATTATCTTTTCTCCCTTAATTATTATTGCACTTATTATCCACGCCTTTAAGAAAGCAAAAACCGTAGAACGATTTAAGCCGATTTTCGATAGCCGAAACATGGAAATGTTCCGTTTGGATAGAGACATTAATTTAGAAGGAGAACCCTTCTTAACTAAAGGGCAGCGCAAAGAAGAAATCATCAAAGCATATGACTATGACATTTGGGAAAGCGCCGATAAAAAGGAACATTTAATTAAAGTTTGGCCCGCCGAAGAATACAATAGTTTCACCGAATGCCCATCCTGCAAGTTTAGAACATATCAACTTGGTAAACAAGTAACTACAAAAGCAGCAACTTATAGCAGCACCGGCACAGCCAAACTAACAAACGAATGCAATTTTTGCAATCATGTAGAATTTATAAAATGGGTAACATTGGCGCAATTGGTTAAGTCGAGTTCGTCTGGCAGTTCTTCTTCTGGCGGGAGCTCATCTAGCAGTAGTGGTAGTTTTGGTGGCGGCAGCAGTAGCGGTGGTGGCGCCGGTGGTAGCTGGTAGTATATTTATTCACGTTTGTCAACTCGGGCTGTGGTAGGCAGAACACTTTACTATTAATCTTTAATTTATTTCATGAAACCTTTCATCAGCATAAATGTTGATTAATTTATGGAGACTTTTACGAGAGGTTTCATAAGTTTGCAAACAATTCCGATGGCATTTTTAATTTTCCGATGTCAAAAAATGTAATAATGATGAATAGATTCTTTTTCCTGCTGCTTTCTTTAGTTCTTTTTTCTTTCTGCGCTGATGGCCAAGATTTATACAAGGTTACAGCTGATAAATTAAACGTGAGAGAAACTAAAGACCCAAGCAGTAAAAAAATTGGCTTTGTACCGCAGGATGAGAACGTACAGGTATTAGACTCTACAGATGCAAAGTATTTTAAAATAAAGGTTACAAATGGCGAAGGTTGGGTTAGTAAGGAATACTTAACCAGAATATCTCCTGCACCCGTTGCGCATGCCCAAGCACCAAAAATTTTAGTAGAGCAGAAAGTAAGTTCCGATAACTCAAAAATCTATTTTATCGGCTTTATTGTTTTAGTAATGATTGGATTACTATTCTGCGTTTTTAAATTTTTAAATAGCAAAGTGCTAATGGGAGTTTCTACCTGTATAGTTTTGGCCGTAGGTTATTTATGTTACCTTAATTTTATGGTAGAGAAATCTGTGTCAGGAAAATATGTAAGCACTGGCGATGGAGAATACCAATCGTTTGAATTTAAACCTCAGAACGCTGTCGTAATAGAAGATTCTTATACAGACACCTTAGTTACCACAAAATACGATGTTGAAGGTGACATGATCAAATTCAAACAACAAGAAAACACTATCCTCTTATTAATTAGAGATAACAATACGCTAATTGGAGAAGGATTTACTAGAGGAACTTTTAAAAAGAATTAGGGCTTTCAATTCTACATTTTGTGCTTGGCACCAGATAATAACTGAACAAATATACAGCGAAGCCTTTAAGCAAAGAACCGACAATATAACATCAAGCACCTATTTTTTGGCTGGTGTTCCTCGTTAGCTTCCAAAAGAGCAGCTAGAACCTTTTCTTGATCTAGTATCAGCAAACATAAAAATCTTCGGTTTTTAAACGAACGAAAACGATAGATAGGTAAAGGTTTGATCTCCAATCACTAAGGTACTGTCCGTATACAATTGAACTTATTCAACAGGGACTTAACAGGGACCCAACAGGGAGTTAACAGGGGGATGACAGGGATATTTTCCCTGTTAAGTCCTAATTGGATCTTTGTTTGATTTGAGTCTGTTACCTTAAATGGATATTCCTCAATAAAGGGAAGGCCCGAATGCCTGCGAGGGAACCCTAGGGTAAAAACCTCAATAAAACCTTATACCGATTTATTTTAATAATAGCATTCTCCGCTTCGAGAATTAGGCTTGAAGTGCTAAGGTATGATTTTCCTAATCTTCTTAACTATTGTCCCGAATAAGCTAGCATTTTAACAGTTGTTAAACCCTATAGGTACCTATTTTAGAACCGTCTTTACTTGCTAAGTCTATCTAAAATGAAAATGCTTTCGCAAAAGATGGCTACGAAAAGTGGAATTAAAATTAAAGAATGCTCCTGAACTTGCTTTTAAAAAAAGGTTCGCTTAGAGGTTTTTTGGCAATAACCGCCCAGCCTTACAAGCATTCCTCCATAGGAAGCAAATTATAAATCGCTTAATATCAGCAACATTAATTAAAAATTTCTTTTCTATTTAAAAAGAAATTTCTACCTTTGCAGTCCCTAAATAGGGAACAAAGGAGATTATTAATTAATGGCTAAAAAACAAGTAGCAGAAAAAGAACTAGAGGCTAAAACAGCCGAACTACAAGGTG
>SEDG01000093.1 GCA_004295885.1 Pedobacter sp.
TTTTGCTCTTCGCGATTAGATTTTACAACTGCATATTGTGTTGTACAAGAGCCAAAAAGAAACAACGAAATAGCAAGAAAATAAATCTTGTTTTTTACAGTCATAAAAAGGATTGTTTTAATGAGGCTAAGATAGATGCGATTAGTATGAAAAACCAAATTAAATCGTCACTTCATTGATGGAAGCGTCAGTCTGAGCGTAGTCGAAGACTTAGTTGCCCTTCGACTACGCTCAGGGTGACATTCTCTACACTAGTTTTTGTCCGAATGTTTTACTCAACGCCTGATAAAGTTCTGGGTGTTTATCCTTTAATAGTTCTGGTTGTTCGAAAAAGTATTCAGAAACAACAGCAAAAAATTCAGCCTGGTTGGTAATTGCGTAAGGATTAATATCAGATTTATTTTCTCCAATTCTCTCCATTTCTTCGTGCATCATTTTTATCCAAGGCAAGGTATATTCATGAGCCATTAAATTTTCTGGAACTCCATCAGTTGCGCCATCAGATTTATCTAATAAGTGTACAAATTCGTGAATCGCAGTATTTTCCTTACCTGCACTTTTAGAGAAGCCATGTCTTAATGTTGCTAATGATAAAATCATTTGTCCGTTCATGAAACCAGTTCCAACCATACCCATGATATTTCTTTCGCCTTCTTCAAACTGGAAATCTTGATTAAAAGTGTCGGGATATAAAACCACACTACTTAGGTTTTTATACTCCCAATCTGCAAAACCAAAAATGGGAATTACAGCACTCGACGCTACTAATAACCTGTCTAATTGCGTAATCTCTAAACCTACCCCTTCAATTTTAGTAGAGGCTAAAAATTCTGAAACCTTTTGCTCAAACAACGTTTTTCTATCGCCATCAAGGCGGATGTAAAAATTTACATTGTTGGCTAGTAATTGTTTATCAGCTTTGCTTAATGAAACTATTACCAATTTCCTCTTGCGGAAAATAAAATATAAGGCAGCGATAAAAGCAAGGGCAAGAATTAAATAAGGCGTATAGTTCATGGTCAATTATAAACAAAAAATCCCAAAACAATTATGCCTTGGGATTTAATTAAACTATAAAGAAATATTATAAATTCTGAACGATTGCAGCATCTAAAGGTTTAACTGGAGAACGGTAACGGTGTACCAATTGACCTTTTTCATTAATCAAGAATTTTTCGAAATTCCATTTAATGTCACCAGTAAAATCTGGATTTTCTTGGCTAGTTAAATAAGCGAAAAGTGGATTAATATCTGCTCCCTTAACACTTACCTTTTCGCTCATTAAAAAGGTAACGCCATATTTCTGCGTACAGAATTCTTGAATCTCTTTACTTGTACCTAATTCTTGTTCTCTGAAATTTCCTGCTGGAAAACCAATTAAAACAACATTTTTACCGTATTGCTTGTGTAGTTTCTCTAAATCCTCATATTGTGGAGTATAGCCACATTTTGAAGCAGTATTTACAATTAAGATTTTCTTTCCTTTAAACTTAGATAGTTTTACTTCTTTGCCATCAAGCGTTTTAAAGGTAAAATCGTAAACAGATTTAGGTGGATTTGGAGCAATCCATAAGTTTAATAGTAATAATAAGGTATTGATCATTTTATTTATGGTTAATTGTTTGAAGTGTTTAAACTGGTTAATTGAAAATTATACTCATCAACTTGTCTCAATTCGCTGTACTCATTACGCAATTCTCTTTTCTAATAAACGAAGATACTTACTAATTAGATGTGATAAATAATTATATCGTAAAGAAATTGATATTTTAAAAAATAAATTAAAAGGGGATTCTTCTTGGTTTAATGGATGTAAAAGAGCGTGTTGCATTTTTAAAATAATTGCTATGCCGATTTTGATTTTAGCGTTAATTATAGTTTTATTTGCAGAAAAACGTTCTGAATGGCAAAAAATTTACTAATAGTCGAGTCACCTGCAAAAGCTAAAACCATAGAGGGTTATTTAGGGAAGGATTTTTTGGTTAAGTCTAGTTATGGTCACATCCGTGATTTAGTAAAAGGCGATATGGGAATAGATACCGAAAATGATTTTTCCCAAACCTATGAAGTTCCTGCCGATAAAAAACAAGTTGTTGCCGAACTTAAAAAATTAGCTAAGCAAGCCGAAATGGTATGGTTAGCATCCGATGAAGACCGTGAGGGAGAGGCTATTTCTTGGCATTTATATGAAACTTTAGGCTTAAAAGAAAGCAATACCAAACGTATTGTGTTTCACGAAATTACTAAGCCAGCTATATTAAAGGCTATAGATAATCCTCGTACCATTGATTATAATTTGGTTAACGCCCAACAAGCCCGTCGTGTTTTAGATAGGTTGGTAGGTTTTGAACTATCGCCAGTTTTATGGAAAAAAGTTAAACCATCTTTATCTGCTGGTCGGGTTCAATCTGTCGCAGTGCGATTAATTGTAGACCGCGAACGTGAAGTAAATAAATTTAACAGTACTGCTGCCTTTAAAATAACTGCTCAATTTACTACTGGAAAAGGTAAAGAGATTGTAAAAGCAGAATTGCCACAACGATTCGAAAAAGCTGCTGATGCAGAAAAATTCTTGCAAGATTGTATTAACGCAGGTTTTGCGGTAAGTAATCTAGAGGTAAAACCTGCAAAGCGAAATCCTGCTGCTCCTTTTACAACTTCAACTTTGCAACAGGAAGCATCAAGAAAATTAGGTTTTTCGGTTGCTAGAACGATGCAAATTGCGCAACGTTTGTATGAAAGTGGTAAAATCACTTACATGAGAACAGATTCGGTAAACCTTTCGCAAACTGCCATAGATGCAGCATCGGCTGAAATTAGGTCTGCTTGGGGAGAAAAATATCATCAGCCTAGGGTGTATAAAACAAAATCTGCTGGTGCACAAGAAGCTCACGAAGCTATTCGTCCAACTTATTTCAATCAGCACAGTGTGGATGGCGATAACTCAGAGAAACGTTTGTATGATTTAATTTGGAAACGTGCCATTGCTTCTCAAATGAGTGAGGCTATTTTCGAGAAAACAAACGTTAACATCAGCATTAGCACAAGAAAAGAAGAATTATTGGCTGAAGGTGAAGTATTGAAGTTTGATGGTTTTTTGAAAGTTTATCTCGAATCAACTGATGATGAGGATGAAGAAAATGAAGACAACAATTTACTTCCGCCATTAACAAAAGGACAAAGTTTAATATTAAAAGAATTAGCGGCGACAGAAAGATTTTCTCGTCCGCCTGCAAGATATACAGAGGCAAGTTTAGTTAAGAAATTAGAAGAACTTGGCATTGGCCGCCCATCTACTTATGCACCAACTATTTCTACGGTACAAAATCGTGGTTATGTGGTTAAAGAAGATAGAGATGGAAGAAAAAGAGAGTTTATAAGTATGGTTTTAGCTAATGGCAACATTAGTAAAGTAACCAAATCTGAAATAACAGGTGCAGAAAAATCAAAGCTCTTCCCTACTGATATTGGTGAAGTTGTAAATGACTTTTTGGTAGAACACTTTAAAGGAATTGTCGATTTTAACTTTACTGCTAAAGTAGAAAAGCAATTCGATGAGATTGCGCAAGGTTTACAAGAATGGACAAAAATGCTCCACTCTTTTTACACCCCATTTCATAGCGAAGTAGAAAATACTTTAGAAAATGCAGACCGTGCAAATGGAGAACGTTTATTAGGTATCGACCCAACAACTGGTAAAAATGTTTATGCTAAAGTTGGGCGTTATGGTCCTTTAGTTCAAATAGGCGAATTGTCTGATGATGAGGATGATAAACCTCGTTATGCAAGTTTAGGCAAATCTCAATCTGTAGGAACTGTTTCACTTGAAGAAGCTTTAGACCAATTCAAATTACCTTTCCAATTAGAAGATTACGAAGGCAAAGAAGTTTCAGTTGGTGTGGGTCGTTTTGGTCCTTATGTGAAGTGGGGCGAAGCTTTTATTTCAATTCCTAAAAACGAAGACCCGTTGACGGTTGACCAAGCTAGAGCAATAGAAATTATCGGTGAAAAGGTTACTGCTGATGCACCAGTTGCTGAATATGAGGGATTACCTGTAACTAAAGGTACTGGAAGATTTGGTCCTTTCATTAAATGGAATAGCTTGTTTATCAATGTTCCAAAAGCCTACAATTTCGATGCCTTGTCCGCGAATGATATTAAAGAGCTAATTGAGAAGAAAATCGAGAAGGAAAACAATCGCTATATCCAACAATGGGAAAGTGAAAAAATTGCTATCGAAAACGGTCGTTGGGGACCTTTCATTCGTTTCGGTAAGGAAATGCTGAAATTGAGAAACAATCCTAAAACAAAAGCAAAATACACAGCTGAAGAATTATCAGAGATTCCTTTGGAGGATGTTAAAAAACTAATCGTAGAACAATTGCCAAAAGCATTTGACGTTAAGAAAAAAGCACCTGCAAAGAAAAAGGCGGCAGCAAAAAAGAAGTAACCCACTAACCCCTCCGATGTAAAATCGGAGCAGGCTCTGAAGGGGGGATGGAGGAAATAAATACGTTTTACAAAAGCCCCTTTAGGGGTTTGGGGTTTATGAAGGCAGATTTACCAGAAAATATAGTTGAAGATGTTGCCATTGTAGTGGCTTTAGTCGGAGAAACTCCCGAAGTTGGAAGTTGGACAGTTTATATAGTAAACTATAAAAATGAACCACTTACCAATGTCTTAATCACATCCAAAGGTTATGGAGAAAAAGATGGGAAACCAGTAAAAACTTCACTATTAAGACATTTTATTGGAGATTTAGCCGCAAATTCTTTTGCTGGCGTTGAGGCGATTGACCCAGCTGTTTTTGGATTGACCAATGAATATTGGTTAAGTTATTACATCGGCAAAGAAATTTACGATAAAAAATTCATCTTCCTTCCAGAGAGTATAGTCGATAATAATTTGATTAGGGTTCCAGTATTGAATATGCCTGGAGTGATGATAAAATAGGCGGTTCAAGCTAATAGTTTTTTTGTCGGTGTTATTTTTCAGCATAACCCTTGCCATCTAAACCGTATTGAAGCGATATCTTTTTTGTCAGGCTCAGCGTAGTCGAAGCCCAAAAAAGATAAAGCGGAAAGACGGGCTCTCGGAACCGATTACCACTACATTTGCTTTACTAACATTCGTCAAAATTAGTTAATAAGTATTTTCTTTTCTTTACTCCTTTTTTGACTAATTTTCATACAACATTTACCAATGTCTATTGTATGGAAAACACAGCCAAATATTCTTCTTCTACGTTGAAAAAAGTGCTCTTTGGGGTATTATTTTTAGTTTCAGTTTTTGCGATTTACTTTCTTTTTTTCAGCAAAAAAAACCAGCAAGACAATCAAGCTTATGCAAAATATATAGAATCATACACTTCTGGGACAATTTCTAAGAAAAGTTTCATCAGAGTTCATCTCGCAAGTGCGGTAAAAAGTCTAAGTGATTTAGGTAAACCAGATGAAAGGAAAATATTCGATTTCTCTCCTAACATCAAAGGAAAAATATTTTGGATAGACCCGCAAACTATTGAGTTTAGACCAGACGAACAACTGGAGCCAGACCAAAAATATGAGGCAACGATTAATTTGAGTCAAATAACAACTACTGAAAAAGGCCTAGAGGAATTTGATTTCGACTTTAAGGTGATTAAACCAGGATTAAACTTAAGTCAGAATGGTCTAGTTTCTCAAAACAATACATCCTTAACTTACATGAAGTTAATGGGAGAAATTAATACTGCCGATTATGAAGAACAGCAAAATATTGAGAAATCATTAACATTAGATTTTGCTCAGAAGTTAAAAGTAAAATGGAGCCACGACCCTGAAAAACATCGTTCTACTTTTGTAATTGATAGCATAAAAAAAGTAAATAAAGAGGCTACTCTAACTTTAAACTGGAACGGTGATGCGATAAATGCAGACGATAATAAAGGTGAAGAAAAAATCATTATTCCTGCTAAAACCATATTTAAGGTATTAGATATTAGAGCGGTGCAAGGAGCTGAAGATTATGCCTTAATCCAATGTTCAGAACCCATAAACGTGGCTCAAGATTTAAACGGGTTAATTTCTTTGGGAGATTTGCAAGACCTTCGTTTTACGATTGATGCCAGCCAGATTAAGGTATATGCGCCCGATGAATTGCAAGGGAATTATGCGGTAACCGTAAATGCTGCCATAACAGACATTGAAGGCAAGACATTACAAAGCTCAAAATCTGCTAATATCATATTCGAAGACAAATTGCCTTCAGTTACGATTGCTGGAACTGGGACTATCCTACCCAATTCTGGAAAGTTGGTTTTACCCTTCGAAGCTGTAAACTTAAAAGCAGTTGATGTAACTGTAATTAAAATTTACGAGAATAACATTCCTCAGTTTTTTCAGGTGAATAACTACAAGGAGGGCAACGAATTAAGAAGGGTTGCTAAACCTGTTGTTCAAAAAACTATTCGTTTAGACGAGGACAAAGCGATAAATCTGCATAAGAAAACACGATTCACTTTAGATTTAGATAAATTGATTCGTACTGAACCTGGAGCAATGTATCGCGTAACGATTGGGTTTAGAAAAGCCTACAATGTTTATGAATGTAAAGAAGCTTCTTCAACTGATGCCAATGGTGATGGAGACGAATACGAGGGAGATTATGAAAGTTATGGAGAAAAAATAGATGAAGATGATGAATTTTGGAATAGTTATCAGGACTATTATCCAAATAATTACAGGTGGGCAGATAGAGATAACCCTTGTACACCGTCTTATTACACAAACGAACGTTGGGCAAGTAGAAATTTATTGGCGTCTAACATAGGCTTGGTAGCCAAAAGAGGGAATGATAACAGTATGCTAATTGTGGCTACTGATTTATTGACCGCCAAACCTTTAAGTGGTGTTAGCTTAGAGTTGCAAGATTACCAACGCCAAATCTTAACTACGGCAAAAACAGATGGTGATGGTTTAGCCATTTTTGATTTAAAAAGAAAACCATTTTTACTAGTTGCCAAAAACGGAAGGGAACGCGGCTATTTAAAATTGGATGATGGAAATTCGTTGCCGTTAAGTCGTTTTGATGTTGGTGGTGATGTGGTACAGAATGGAATTAAAGGGTTTATTTATGGCGAACGTGGAGTTTGGCGACCAGGTGATAGTGTTTATTTGTCATTTATTTTAGAAGATAAATTGAAAAAACTTCCAGCCAATTATCCAGTTACTTTCGAATTAACTAATCCTAAAGGCCAACTGGCAAAGCGTGTTGTAATTGCACAAGCATTAAACGGTTTTTACACATTTAAAACCGCTACAGAAAGTACTGCACCTACTGGAAATTGGTTGGTAAAGGCAAAGGTTGGTGGCGCATCTTTTACAAAAACCATCAAGATTGAAACCGTAATGCCTAATCGTTTAAAAATCAATTTCGATTTAGGCGGAAAAACTTATTTAGGTAACGGTGCTTCATCCGCTACTACCCTTTCTGCAAAATGGCTTTTCGGTACACCAGCACAAAATTTAAAGGCAAAAGTTGATGTAAATCTGAATACTACAGAAACCAAGTTTAAAGGATTTGATGATTATTCGTTTGATAATCCGACAGTAAACTTTGAATCGCAAATTAAGACCATTTTTGAAGGAACTTTAAATGCTGCTGGAACAGCCGTTGTAAATACTAACTTAAGTGAAACTGGCTCTGCTCCTGGTGTTTTAAGAGCAAACTTTACCACTAAGATTTTCGAGCCAGGTGGCAATTTCAGTATTGATAACTTTAGTATCCCATATCACGTTTACAATAATTATTTAGGTGTTAAAACGCCATCGGGCGACCGTTTAAGTGGAATGCTTTTAACTGATAGAGACCACAAAGTAGAAATTGTAAATGTAAATAGAGATGGGAAATTATTAGGTGGAAGCAAAACTGTTTCGGTTGAATTATACAAAGTACAATGGCGCTGGTGGTGGGAACAAGATAACCAACAAAGCTATGCGAACTTCACTCAAAATGAATACAACAAGCTAGTTTCCAAGCAGTATGTAAACCTTACGAATGGAAAAGGAGATTATACATTGCGCATTAACGAGCCAAATTGGGGAAGATATTTGATTTTGGTTCGTGATGAATATGGCAATGGTCATACAACTGGGAAATCTGTTTATATAGATTGGCCAGGCTGGGCACAACGTGAGCAAGGAAGTAATCCTACGGAAGCATCAATGTTATCTTTTACGGCTAACAAGCAGAAATTTACGGTGGGTGAAGATATCACTCTAACCATTCCAACGGGTGAAAATGGCAAAGCTTTAGTTTCTATTGAAAACGGAAGTAGAGTTTTAAAAACCTATTGGGTTGACACTAAAAAAGGACAAACGCAATTTAGCTTCAAAGCTGAGAAAAATATGGCGCCAAATGTTTTTGCGAACATTACGCTGATACAACCTCACGCCCAAACTTTAAACGATTTGCCGATAAGGATGTATGGGGCAATTCCATTGACGATAGAAGACCCAGAAACGATATTGAAACCTGTGATTAAGATGGCACCTACTTTAAAACCAGAAGTGGAAAGTGCCATTTCAGTATCGGAAAGTAATGGTAAAGCAATGACTTATACCATCGCTTTGGTTGATGAAGGCCTATTGGATTTAACTCGTTTCAAAACGCCAGACCCACATAGTGTATTCTATGCAAGAGAAGGTTTGGGCGTTAAAACTTGGGATTTGTTTGACCAAGTACTCGGCGCATGGGGAGGAAATTTAGAAAGAATTCTTAGCATCGGTGGTGATGGTTCTATCAATAGGAACTTAAATCCTGCGAAGGCAAATAGATTTAAACCCGTTGTTAAATTTATGGGGCCTTATTATTTGGGCAAGGGCGAAAATAAAGTACATAAATTTAAATTGCCACAATACATTGGTTCAGTAAGAGCGATGGTTATTGCTGGTCAGGATGGTGCTTATGGTTTTGCAGAAAAAGCTGTAGAAGTTAAAAAACCTTTAATGGTTTTGGCAACCTTACCAAGGGTGATTGGTCCAGGAGAAAGCTTCACTTTGCCAGTTAACATTTTCGCAACAAATAACAACTTAAGAAATGTTTCGGTACAATTACAAAGCAGTAATTTAATTGTAAGTAGTTTAAAAACCCAACAGTTAAGCTTCAAACAGGCAGGGGAACAAATGACTTATTTCCAAGTTACCGCACCAAATAATGTTGGTGTAGCAAAAGTTAAAATTATTGCACAAAGTGGAAGTGAAAAAACTGTTTATGATGTAGAAATGGACATCCGTAATCCAAATCCTTACATCACAAACGTGGTTTCAGCAACTATTCAGCCTAATCAAACTTGGTCCACAAAATTTGCAGCTATCGGAATGAGTGGCACAAATTCTGGCTCAGTTGAAGTTTCATCAATCCCCCCTATCAATTTAAATAAACGATTGAGTTATTTGATACAATATCCTCACGGATGCGTAGAACAAACTACATCTAGTGTTTTCCCTCAACTAATGTTGGATAAATTAACGCCACTTTCTACACAACGTAAAACTGAAGTAGAACGAAACATTAAATCTGGTATTAACCGATTAAAAGGTTTTCAAACAACCGATGGTGGTTTAAGTTATTGGCCAGGTGAAGGTGCTGCTGATGAATGGGGAACAAATTATGCTGGGCATTTCTTAATTGAAGCACAAAATGCAGGTTACACGCTTCCTGCTGGTATGTTTGAAGAATTAATCCGTTACCAAAAAAGTAAAGCGAATAATTGGGTGCCAAACTCAGAGAACTTTTACGGTGGAGATTTAAGTCAAGCTTACAGATTGTATGTTTTAGCCTTAGCTAAAAAACCAGAAATGGCAGCAAACGCTGACTTTAATGGGTCAAAAAAATCAAGCTGCGCAAATGCTAACCAAAGTTGCTTCTCGTTTAGGTCAGGATACATGGTATAGCACCCAGACTACATCTTATGGTTTGCTCGCAATTGCCAAGTTCTGCGGACAAAATAGTTCATCGAACAGACTACAATATAACTATGTGGTGAATGGTGCAAAGGGAAGTACAAATAGCGAACAGTACCTAAACACCACTGCCATAAATTTTAAGAATAATACGGCTAGTATTACCAACACGGGCAGAAATGTATTGTTTGTAAGGCTAATTTTGCAGGGCCAGCCTGTTGCGGGACAGAATAATTTCTTACCTAATAACCCTGAAGTTTTAGATATGAATGTGAGCTATAAAACTTTAAAAGGCTTAACATTAGACCCAACTACCTTAAAACAAGGCACAGATTTTTATGCAGAAGTTACCGTAAAAAATCCTGGTAAAATGGGCTACTATGAGCAAATGGCTTTAACACAAATATTCCCGTCGGGTTGGGAAATTATCAATACAAGGCTGAATGATAACGAAGGCGCTTTAGCATCTGCTCCTTATACCTACAGGGACGTTAGAGATGACAGGGTATTTACCTATTTCAATATTCGTGAGAACGAAACCTTAACTTATAGGATATTGTTAAACGCGTCATATTTAGGGAAGTACTATCTATCTGCCGTACAATGTGAAGCGATGTATAATAATGACATTAGTGCTACGCAGGCTGGTAAATGGGTTCAAGTGGTTAAATGATGAAGTTTAAAGAGCAA
>SEDG01000639.1 GCA_004295885.1 Pedobacter sp.
TTCGAAATGAACCGCGTTATCTCTGATACTGCTGAATACGGTTGTTATTTATTTGACCAAGCTTGTAAACCATTATTAGCTGACTTTATGAAAAAAGTGGATACTGATTTAGTAGGTAAAAACTTTAATGAAGGTAAAGATGGCGCAGTTGATAACAGAACATTAATTGAAGTTAACGAAGCTATCCGTTCTCATCAGGTAGAACAAATTGGAGCTACTTTGCGTAAAGCGATGACAGCAATGAAAGCGATTAAAACAGCCTAATAAAACACAATCCTTATAGGTTTTAAAAACCTATAAGGATTAAAAAAATATAAATATGCCAGAAATAGTTTGGGACAGTAATTTATACGAGAAACAACATCACTTTGTATCTGATTATGGTGCAGATGCCTTGCAATGGCTTGCTCCTAAACCAGGCGAAGACATCTTAGATTTAGGATGTGGCACTGGACAATTAGCTGCTCAAATTGCAGCAAGTGGAGCTGAGGTTTTCGCCATTGATGCTTCTCCAGATATGATTGCGGTAGCAAAAGCGAATTACAGTGAAATTGGTTTCGAAGTAATGGATGCTACGAAATTACCATATAACGAAATTTTTGACGCCGTTTTTAGCAATGCTACTTTCCATTGGATAGAAGACCAAGAAGCATTAACAAGTGGGATTTATAACAGTTTAAGAGCTAAAGGCAGGTTAGTTGCTGAATTTGGCGGCAAAGGAAATGTTACGAGCATTACTGATGCGATTGCAAATGCTGCAAGAAATTTAGGATTGAGTGAAAAATTAAATAACAATTTTTGGTTTTTCCCATCCGTTGCACAGTACGCTACTCTTTTAGAAAAACACGGCTTTGAAGTTGAGCAAGTTTGGTTATTTGATAGGCCAACAAATTTATATGGCGAAAATGGAATGTATGATTGGATTACTCAATTTGCACCACACGCTTTTAAAAATTTAACCGCTGATGAAGCAGAAGCCATCAAGGACTTTGCAGTACAGATATTAAAACCGACTTATTATAAAAACGGACAGTGGGTAGCAGATTATAAACGTTTGAGAGTTAAAGCTTATAAAAATTAGGAACCAAATTGATGAACAAACCCGTCGTCCATATCACCAATTTTAGTTTAAAGTATCAGGATAAGTCTGTTTTTACGGATTTGTGTTGGACAATTAATTTTGGTGAAAACTGGTTGCTTTCTGGCGAGAGTGGCGACGGAAAAACTTCGTTAGTTAAAGCGATTGCTAACCTTATTCCAAACTATGGCACTGTAGAAATAAATTTCAACTCAGCAAGCCACTTACCTACTTTGGCTCATTATGTAGCCAACTGGTATCAATTTAAAGATTTAGAAGGTCAGTCTAATTTTTATTATCAACAACGTTATAATAAACAAGTTGCTTCTACAACCAATTCTGTTGGTAGCGAATTAGGGCATTTTGGACAACAACATCAACTTAACTCTGCTGCGTTAAATCCAATATTGGCTGCTTTAGGCTTTGAAAACTTATTAGCAGCTACTTTAATTCAGTTGTCAAGCGGAGAACATAAAAAATTACAATTAATAAAGGCCATTTGGTTAAAGCCGCAATTGCTAATATTAGACCTTCCTTATAATGGGCTTGATACAACCTCTCGAGGAAATTTGAATGCATTATTAGATGATTTAGTTGAGGATGGAACTCAATTAATTTTGATTTCCAATGAACTAGAAATGCCAGCAAGCATGCGAAAGCATTTGGGAAATCAAAGAACGCATTGGATTAATTTCTCCTGAGTTACATTGGTACTTTGACCCTAAAGCAACCGTTTGGGAAACCATTGTATCTGGCTTTTATGATAGCTCTGGATTATTCTGCGACCCTGGTTACACTAAAAAATTACAAGCCGACGAATTAATTCATTTTTTCGGTTTGGATGAATATAAAAACACCTTAGTAAGCAAACTTCCATTAGGGAAACAACGACTGGCTTTATTGGGGCGGACAATTATAAAAAATCCTGAATTATTAATTCTGGATGAGCCTTGCCAAGGCTTAGACAAACAACAAACCTTTCACTTTAATAAATTGATAGATGAGTTATGTAAAAATGGAACTACGTTGATTTATGTGGGCCATTTCGAATCTCAACTTCCAAGCTGTATAGAAAAAAGAATTGTTTTAGAAAATGGCGAAGTACAAGCGATAGAAAATATTTTAGAAGCGGTTAGCGAAATTTAACTGCCCAGATAATTATTAACATTAAAAATTATGTTACACGATCCGAACAAAGTTTACGTATTTGACACCACCTTGCGTGATGGAGAACAAGTACCTGGTTGTCAATTAACAACACCTGAAAAAATTGAAATTGCCAAGGAGCTTGAAGCACTGGGCGTGGACATTATTGAGGCAGGTTTTCCGATTTCGAGTCCAGGTGATTTTCAAAGTGTAGTGGAATTGTCTAAAGCAGTTTCTCAACCTATCATCTGCGCTTTAACTCGTGCTAATAAAGGTGATATCGATTCGGCTGTAGCAGCACTGCAATATGCAAAACGGCCAAGGATCCATACTGGAATTGGCTCTTCAGACATGCACATTAAACATAAATTTAATAGCACTCGCGAAGAAATTTTAGC
>SEDG01000094.1 GCA_004295885.1 Pedobacter sp.
CATGCTTTTGTTTCAAAAATGTGGGGACTTACTTTACTTGCAACATTTACCTGTTTGTTAGGTTTCGCCTATGGCGGATGGATGATGAAAGCCTGTATTGTTTTAGGGTTAATTTCGCAAATAGATGTAATTCTAATCATCTTATTTTTACCTAAATGGACGCACGACATTCCTAGCTTTTACCACGCCATTTTAGTTAGAAAAGGTATTGAGTTTAAAAAGAGCAAGTATTTGAATAGCTAATTGAAATGGAAACTGGATTGATAAGTCCAAATGTTTTTGCCCGTCAGTTTTCAAATCATTTCTAGATTGAATCTGAATTTTCACTGTAAAAAAAGAAAAATAAAAGACTACTAACCTTATGTTTTTATAAAAATCTAATTAAATGAAAAGGGCTATCCATCCAGATAGCCTCTTTTCGCAAACCAAATATAAATGTGTATGAACAGGACAAATATAGAAAAATAAAATAAAGACTACTAATTTAGTAGTATTTATTTTAAGATATTTTGGTGACCCATAAAATGGATATAAAATTTGACGGTTGTTTGAAATTTAGCAGTTCTGAAAGCTAAAGCGATTTCGTTTACTGCACTTATTTTGTTAAATAAGCCTGATAGTAGCGAACACGGAATGAAATGGAGTAAAGCGGATAGCAGGGCTGATGCTGCCAAGAATTACTGAACATTCACTTCAAAATAGATTCCTCTGCGCTCTGAATGACAAAATGTAGATTATGCGTAGTTAAACACCAATGAAAAAGTTGTTCGTTGGTTAGGGACAGAATCAACTTCTAAACTACCTCGGTGCATTTTCATGATGTTACGTGTAATGGTTAAGCCAATGCCCGAACCATTTTTGCGAGTGGTATAAAATGGCACAAAAATCTTCTCGATATTTGCCGCCTCTATTCCTTTTCCGTTATCGCTTACCTCAATATAAACTTTATTATGCGCCAGTCTGTAAGTGACTTCAATTATGGGCTGTTCGGTATCTTCTAAAGCATATAAACTATTGGTTATAAGATTGATTAATGCCTGTTCGATTAGTTTTAAATCTATTTGCAGCGAGATTTTTGAAGCTGTTTGTAGTACCTGCAATTTGATGTGTTTGGCGCTAACCATTGGTTGCATTAACACTTTTACGTGTTGTAAAACTTCGCCAATGCTATGTTGTTCTGCATTTGGAGTAGGTAGTTCGGCAATTAAACGGTAATCTTTTACGAAGTCTAACAAGCCTTCAGACCTGCGTTTAATGGTTTGTAAGGCGGGTTTTAAATCTTCGAGATCTTCGGCATTTAAACTGTCTTTATCGGTAATCATTTGGTTAACCGTATCAGATAACGAACTGATTGGCGTAATAGAATTTAAAATCTCGTGAGAAATAACACCGATTAAACGGTTCCAAGCTTCGGTTTCTTTTTGCTCAATTTCATCTTTAATGTTTTGAAAAGAGATGATATTATAATCTGCCCCGTATAGATTTAGCGGAATAACTTCGATAGAAAGTTGGATAAATTTATCTTGAATTTTAAGCTCAATGAAACGTTTTCCGCCGGTGTCTATTTGTTCGATTTCCTTAGTAAAAATAGGTAAATGTTGTTCAAAGCGATGCCAATAACTATAAGCTGGCACATTTAATAAATTGCTTGCCGCCTGATTAAAAAATGAAATTTCTGATTTTTCTTGCGTAGATTTTTGCTTCTTGACCACAATTACGCCAACTGGAACTTGCTCTAAAATGGTTTTTATTAACTGGAAAATAGAGTCCTGCTCTAGTTGTATGTCTTTATGAATTTGGATGATTTCATTAAACGATTCATACAATTCTGGGAAACTTCCTCTAGTAGCTTTATTCTTAAAATTTAAAGTGTGGTCTCTGGTTTTAACTGCTAAAATGAAACGCTTAATATCTTCTCTGATTTCATTAATATAATAATAAAGGGAAACTATACTGCCCAATAATATTAAACTAACGCCCGTTATTGTAAACCATAATTGCGTATTCCTAACCAAATAAAACAGCAGCAGCGCCATGATGTTGATGAACAACAGGCGAACGATTAATCGGAAAGTAAATCTTTGGTGAAACATTTTTGTAAGCTAAAAGACTAAAGGTAAAAGATTAAGCTGAAAGGCTAAAGCTGAAAGTCCAAAGCTTTAGTCTTTCGCTTTCAGCTCAAAGACCAAACTTCTCAATTCTTCTATAAAGTGCTGCTCTTGTTAAGCCTAATTCGGCTGCGGCTCTAGAAATGTTGCCCTTATGTTTTTCGATGGCTTTGTTAACCATTATTTTTTCCATTTCATCTAAAGGCATATCGGTTTGTAAAACTGCCTGGTTGCCAAATTTTTGTGGCGATAATTGTAAATCATTTTCGCTGATTTCTAAACCATCTGTCATAATTACGGCTCTTTCCAAAACATGCTGTAATTCGCGAATGTTTCCTGGCCAAGTGTAATTTAAGAGCGTTTGCTCTGCCTTGGTATTGATGTTTTTTATGTTCTTGTGGTATTTGTTACTAAAACTTTGCAAAAAGTGGTAAGCTAATAGAATAATGTCATTTCCTCTATTGCGCAACGGCGGAAGAATGAGCTCTACAGTGTTAATTCTGAATAGTAAATCTTGCCGAAAAGTTCCTTTGCCTACCATTTCATTCAGTGGCATATTTGTGGCACTGATTAAGCGGACATCAATTTTTCTCTCTTTACTTTCGCCCAAACGAGTAACCGTTCTATTTTGCAAAACACTTAATAATTTTGCTTGGAGTGGAAGAGAAAGATTTCCAATTTCATCTAAAAATATAGTACCACCGTCGGCCATTTCAAAGCGACCAGGTTTATCTTCTCGGGCATCCGTAAAGGCGCCTTTCGCATAACCGAAAAGCTCACTTTCAAATAGATTTTCGTTTAACGAACCTAAGTCTACGTGCATAAAAATCTGCTTTCTCCTCAATGAATTTTTATGCAATTCGTAAGCAAAAACTTGTTTTCCTGTTCCGTTTTCACCTAAAATTAAAACATTGGCATCCGTAGGGGCTACTTTTATTAATGTTTTTTGAAGATGTTGTACACTATCATCATCACCAACAATATGCTCTAGCTTACGAGCCATATCACCTTGTATTGAGGTGTTTATTTTCTCTAATTTTTTTACCTTTTTATTCGATTGTCGCAGTTTCGCACCTGCTGAAAGTGTAGCGAATAACTTTTCATTTTCCCAAGGTTTAAGGATGAAATCTGTCGCTCCTTTTTTAATGGCCTGAACGGCTAATTCTACGTTCCCAAAGGCAGTCATCAAAATCACCACATAATCTTTATCTATGGAAAGGATATGTTCTAGCCAATATAATCCCTCGCGACCGTCGCTTGCACCTTTCTGATAATTCATGTCCAGCAAAATGATATCAACTTCGTTTTTACTTAATAACACATTAATCTCCCTCGGGGATTTGCAAGTCAACACCTGATTAAAATGTTGTTTTAAGAAAAGACGAGCGCTTAGCAGGATATCGTCGTCGTCATCAATTACAAGAATGTTTGCGTCTATCATATTTTATATTTTTAACCTCACCCTATCAAAGGCAGTGGCATTTGTTCTTTTAGTGCTGTCCCTCTCCTTGAAGAGAGGGATTTAGGGGGTAAACTGGTTAAACCAATTTGCAGTTGGATTTAGTGCTCCATAGTTTTTACGTTTTGCCCCCTCTCTTCAAGGAGAGGGGATTAAGGGGTGAGGTTGTTTTGCAAATGGTCTTTAATTGTATCTAAAACCTTCATCAAATCCAATTTTACCACATCATTTGTAAATCTAATTACTGCTATTCCCATTTCTTCCAGCTCATAACTTCTATTTTTATCATATTCTTGATTATCATATTGATTATGAATTCCGCCGTCAATTTCAATTATTAATTTAGTTTCATAACAATAGAAATCTGCAATATATTTATCTAATGGATGTTGTCTTCTAAATTTGAAACCTAACATTTTTCTATTTCTTAGACTCTGCCATATTACCTCTTCAGCATCAGTTTGCGTTTTTCTTAAAGTTTTACAAAACTCGAAAAGTTTTGAGTTGGCTCCTTTAAAAAGTTCATCTCCGTAATTTTCCATTTTTATATTTTTAACCTCACCCTATCAAAGGCAGTGGTAATCGTTACATATGCTGTTCCTCTTCTTGAAGACAGGGATTAAAGTAAAATGGTTTAAACCATTTTGCAGTACAGAGTTTTTTGCTTCTTATTTTACGTTCTTCGCCCCCTCTCTTCGAGGAGAGGGGATTAAGGGGTGAGGTTCTAATGCTCCCAAACCTGCAACTGTTAAGCCGTAACTCGCAACAAATCTATGACCTACTGTTCGATGATGTACAGCTAGTGTTCGATATTGAACATGTATTTTTGAATATAAAATTTAAACAATTGATTTACAGTATTTTAAAATTTAATCTACTGTTGGCATAAACTTGGCAAATGGCATAGCATTAATACAATAAATCCAAATGGACAAAGTAATACAGAAAAAGAGATTTAATAAAAAAACGATATTAATTATTGTCGGTGCTGCAATTTTTATTGCATTAGTCGCTTACGGCTACAGTTTATCATTAAATAAAACTTTCAAAGCAGAGGCTGATAAAATTACAGTTAGCAAAGTTCAATATGGTGATTTTGAGGATGTAGTTTTATTAAATGCAAGCGTAGTTCCACTAACATCAGTAATTGTAAGTTCATCTGAAGGTGGTACCGTTGCACAAATTTTTACAGAAAATGGTGCGTCGGTTGTGGCAGGAACACCGCTTTTAAGAATTGCTAATCCGAATGCACTATCTAGCTATACAGCTAGCGAAACAAGTATAACAGAACAAATTAATCAATTACGAAAATTGAGATTAGACTTGGAACAAAACCAAAGGGTAATGAGCCAAGATATGATGGATATTGAAAACAGTTTAAGAACAGCTACTCGTAAGTATAAAATTGATAGCACTCTGTTTTCTAAAAAAGTAATTACGCAACAAGAATTTAATATTTCTAGTCAAGATTATGAGTATTACCAAGGTAGAAAAGCATTATTGAAACAGGCAGTTCGCCAAGAAAATCAAAGTCGTGTAATGCAATTGCAACAGATTGAGCTTTCTATCTCTCGAATGAACGAAAGTTTGCAGACCATTAGACAGAACATTGAGAACATGACAATTAAGGCTCCAGTTTCTGGTCGTTTATCATCTTATGACCCAGTTATCGGAAAGTCTTATAGTGCAAATGAAATGTTAGGCAAAATTGATGTGATGCAAGGCTACAAATTGCAAGCAGGGGTAGATGAATATTACATCAACCGTGTTAAAGAAGGGCAAACTGCTCAATGTGAATTTAATGGAAAAACATATTCATTAAGAGTAAGTAAAGTTATTCCAGAAGTTACTGCTGGGCAATTTCAAGTAGAAATGGTGTTTGAAGGAAAATCTCCCGACGAGTTGAGAAGAGGCTTGTCTTTACAAGTGAAATTAACGTTGTCTGATAATAGCAAATCGCTTTTATTAGCTCAAGGCCAGTTTTTCCAAAGCACCGGTGGAAGTTGGGTTTTTGTTGTGAATAATGGAAAAGCAACTAAAAGAAACGTAAAAATTGGCCGTAAAAATTATTTGTATTATGAAGTATTGGAAGGATTACAAAAAGACGAAGAAGTTATTACATCGTCTTACGACCAGTTTAACCAGTATGATATAATAGAAATTAATAAATAGATATGTGTATTGAGATGTAAGATTTGAGACACAAGGTCTGTAGCATTTCAATAATAACAAATAAAAATTTAGGTTGGTTAAGCTCCAAGTCAGGTGCGTTGACTGGAGCACCAACCTTTAAAGATATGAGTATTGAGATGTGAGATTTGATAATCAAAGAACATTTCAACTTTACAACATTAAAACCTTACAACAATTATTATGATTAAAATTGAAAATCTGGAAAAAGTTTACAAAACTGAAGAAATTGAAACTACTGCCTTAAACGGAATTAATCTTCACGTAAAAGAAGGCGAATTTGTTTCTATTATGGGACCTTCTGGTTGCGGAAAATCAACTCTGCTAAACGTAATGGGACTTTTAGATAAACCTGAAAGTGGTAGTTATAAGTTCATTGAAACAGAACTATTAACTATGAACGATAGAGAACGTTCAAATTTCAGAAAAAGAAATATGGGTTTCGTATTCCAAAATTTCAATTTAATTGATGAGTTAACAGTTTTTGAAAATATTGAATTGCCATTAATTTACAACAAAGTCCCTGCTGGCGAACGAAAAAAACTAGTCAATGAAATTATTGGCAGAATGAATATCGTAAATCGTTCAGGTCACTTTCCCCAACAACTTTCTGGTGGTCAGCAACAACGTGTTGCAGTTGCAAGAGCTTTGGTCACCAAACCAAAATTAGTTTTAGCCGATGAGCCAACTGGAAACTTAGATAGTACTCATGGTAATGAGGTAATGGAACTGCTTTGCGAGTTAAATGAAACAGGGACAACCATCGTAATGGTAACCCACTCAAGCCATGATGCAAGTTTCAGTAACAGAATCATCAACCTTAAAGATGGTCATGTTATCTCTGAAAAAATTAATAAAGGTAGAACGGAAGAACTGATTTAAGCTGAAAGCTTAAAGACCAAAGATAAAAGAGCAAGGAGTAAAGATGGTGGCCATTAAGGTCTAACTACTTTATACTAACTACTAAATACTTCGAAATGTTTAAACTCAACTTAAAAATCGCTTTGCGCAACTTGTGGAAGAATAAAACTTCTTCTTTCATCAATGTAATTGGTTTGGCTATTGGTCTTGCCGCGTGCTTAATGTTGTTGCTGTATGTTACCTATGAGTGGAATTTTGATAAGCAGGGTAAAAATGCGGAGCATTTGTATACCATAATGACCAACATACCTGGCGATAATGGCAAAATTACAAATACTTTTGAGGGTTCTACAACTGCACTCGGACCATTATTAAAAGAAGAAATTCCAGAAATTAAACATTTAGCAAGAATGAATTACCTCAAAAAGGCATTGATTGCTGTTGGGGAAAATAGTTATAAAAAACTTGGAAAATTTGCTGAACCAGAAATATTGAAATTGTTTGATTATCAATATATAGTCGGGAATGCGGCAACTGCGATGCAAAATCCTAAGTCAATAATTCTTACAGAGAGTACTGCGAAGGTGTTGTTTGGTTCCACCCAGATATTAAATAGAGTTGTTAAATATCAAGATATCGAAGATCTGACTGTTTCTGCAGTAATTAGAGATTTACCAGATAATACTTCTGCAACGTTAAAATTTGATTATCTAATGCCATGGGCTTTTTACGAAATGGTTGATGCCAGTGCAAAGGAGCTCAATTGGGGGAATTTTAGTTTTGTCACCATGGCATTATTAGACCCAAATGCTAATATAGCGAAGGTTAATGAAAAAATAGATAAAGTAGTAAAAACACATTTAGAGCAAGCAAACCAACCTTATTTCCTATATCCCTTAAGCAAACTTCATTTATATGGCAAGTTTGAAAATGGGGTCAACGTTGGGGGCGATATTGAGCAAATTTATCTATTCGTAGCCTTAGCGTTTGGTATTTTGATGATTGCATGTATCAACTTCATGAATATGGCAACCGCCAAGTCAGAAAAAAGGGCCAAAGAAGTGGGGATAAAAAAGACAATTGGTGCCAATAGGGTTTCATTGATTATGCAGTTTTTAACCGAATCGATGGTGTTAACTTTTATTGCTGTAATTGTTGCAATTGCGCTGTTAGAGATTTTCTTGCCAACCTTTAATAATCTCTTAAGCATTAAGTTAAGCATAGGCTATTTTAGCGCATCAAGCTGGATGTGGATTTTAGGAATAGTATTTTTAACTGGTTTAATTGCTGGAAGTTACCCTGCTTTTTACTTGTCGGCATTTACTCCTATTCAAACTTTAAAAAAGCGGATAAAGTCTGGTGGATTGTTAGCCATCAACTTAAGACAAGTGCTTGTTGTTGGTCAGTTTTGTTTTGCAATTGTGTTGATAATCTCAACAATGGTGATATACCGTCAAATACAATTCATTAAAAATAGGCCAATGGGGGTTGATGTAAATGCGCTTGTGGA
>SEDG01000095.1 GCA_004295885.1 Pedobacter sp.
GGAGTAGCGAAAGCCACGTATCTTGATGCATTTACGGCTGCATATAATTATAGACCTGATAACAGTTCGGCGGCGATTAATACATCTAATCCTTATACGCTAAACGGGATTCAACTTGGGATATATTTCAATTTAGGGATTTTATTTCGTACTCCTGCTTTTGTTAGGCAAGCACGGGAAGAATACAATGAAAAAACTTATCAGGCTAAGGAATATGATATTTTACTAGAATCAGAAGTAAGACAAACCTATTATGAGTACTTACGCCAATCATCAGATCTTAAAGTAAAAGCGCAGGCTTACACAGATAATAAAGCTGCTAGTGATGGTCTTAAATTCAAATTTGAAAAGGGTGAGGTTACTTTAGATGACTATACCAAAGCTAAATCTATTACTTCTTATTCCAATTCTGAAAGATTGCTTGCTGAGCTTAATTTGCTAAAAGCGAAGGACTCTTTGGAGGCATTGATTGGTGAAAAGTTAGAGAATGTGAAATAAGCGTTATGAATATTAAAGAATTTTTAAATCTGATTTCCAAATATAGGTGGCTTATTATTGCCATTCCTGTAACTACGCTTATAGTAACTTTTTTCTTTGTTAAAAATCTTCCTAAAGAGTATAAATCGCAAGCTAAACTATCTACTGGTTTACTAGATCCATCTAGACAAGTTGCTCCAGATGTACCTTCTTATTCAGGGCCAGATTTGCTAATCAAAATTAATCAACAGTTTACGAATATAATGGACATCATGACGATGCCCAAAAATATGAGTATTCTTTCTTATCGCTTAATATTACACGACCTTAAAAATCCAACAAAGCCATTTAAGCCCTTAAGTAATGATGTTATGGCCTTAAACGAAGCGCAAAGGCAAGAAGCCATCAGGGCATTTGAAGAAAGGCTAGAAAAAAAACAAGTATTAACTCCGTTTGACAATTACAGAGTTAAGTTCTATAATCTTGTCAAGTCGATGGGTTATGACGCACCAACATTAAGTAAAAAGTTAGGCATTAGTCATGAGCAAAACAGTGACTTTATTACCGTAGAATTTACATCACAAAACACACTGCTTTCTGTTTTTGTAGTTAACACCCTTTCAACTGACTTCATCAATAATTACAGCCTAGACTTAATTAGCAACAAAAATTCATCAATACAAGTATTGGATTCTCTTTTACAAAAAAGGGAAGCTATAATGAATGAAAAAATTAAGGAGTTAAAAGACTATAAAATTCAAAATGGCATTCTAAATCTTGATAAACAATCGCAAATTGTTTACCAGCAAATTATAGATATCGAGAATAGAAAAAATCTGGCATTAGTTGAGAAAGAGGCTTTACTTGCTGCATTAAAAAACGTAAACTACAATTTAAATAGCAGGTATAAAGAAAGATATTTGGGTGCCGATGTATCTGTAGACAATCGAGCTATTGTTAATTTAAAGAGCAAAGTTCAAGCTGCAGAAAACACATACCTTGAGGGAGGCTACAATGCAGCCGACAAAAGGAAAGTAGATTCATTGCGACAACTGCTTACTGATCAATTGGCAATAGCAAATGATAACTATGTAAGCGATCCGATGGTTGCAAAACAAAATCTTATTCAAAGGCGTATTGCCATTAGCGTTGATTTGGACAAAACAGGTGCAGGCATTGAGGATATGGACAGGGAGTTAGCAAAGCTAAATGCAAAGTTTAACGGAATGGTTCCTTTTGATGCTGGTGTTCAAGATCTTGAACGCAACGCTGATGTGGCGACTAAAGAATATCTAGAAATTTTAAATCGTTATAACCAAACTAACCTCGATAAAAATATAGGATTACGATTGCAGTTAGCAGAAGAGGGAGTTCCAAGTACACCGGAGGGTTCAAAAAAGGCCTTATATATGGCGTTAAGTGGCATTGCAAGTTTTGCAATTTGCTTTTGTGTGTTGTTTGTTATTCACGCCTTAGATAATTCGATTAACAATCCAAAACAATTAAAAGCACTAACAAATCAAAGCGTGATAGGCGAATTAAATTATATCAAGCCTAAAGATAGAGACATTGATATAATTTGGAAAAACATATATAACAACAAAGATCAACTTTTATATAAAAATCTGTTACGTTCATTACGTTTTGATATTAACAAGTTGCTGAGTGCAGAAAATTTAAAAATTTTAGGCATAACAAAGTTAGATCCTGAAAAATTCAACTCATTTTCAATTGTAAGCTTGGCATACGCCTTCGCATCACTAGGAAAAAACGTCTTAGTAATTGGAGACCAAGAGATTGTAGCTGACCTTGAAAGGTTAAAAATACCTACAGACCAATCATTTACATCTATATTAAATGGTTCACCACTTAAAAAAGGAAGTCATATTACTTTCCTAAACAGGGAATTGGAAGGTCAATCTTTACTTGAGAACAAAGATAAAGCGGGTATTGCTCAAGTTTTTGAAATACTTAAAAGCCAATTCGACTTGATCATTATCCAGCTAGATGCATTAAATGAAATATCTGATGTTAATGAATGGATCTTATTTGCAGATAAATATTTAGCCACTTTTATGGCGGGCAACTCCGCAAGCGACAAGGATAAAGAATATGTAAACGCATTAAACGAAGATGATAAGTTCGCTGGTTGGCTATTAAATGGTGTTAAACAATAATAAGCAAGCCAATGCTTAAAAAGTTAAACACATATATTATCGATAATAAAAAAAAAGTAATTTTCTTTTTGATATCGATGAGCCTATCCATTTTGATAGCAAGCTCTACCGCCAGGTATGGAATCTTGGGACCCGCGGCTGTTATTGCTGCTGCTGGACTAGGCACCTTTCTCGTATCTCTATTTAACAATCCCCGATTAGCTTTCTGGATATACTTTGGCTACTGTTTTATCTTAGGCTTTTTAGTGAAATCCTTCTTGAATATCCCAGTAGGGCTTGCTATGGATGCCATATTACTGCTTACTTGGTGTAGCATTTTGGTAAATATGAACAAATTCAATTGGCGTAATTTACGAAATGAACATGTTTGGTTATCGGTAATTTGGTTTGCGATTAGCTTTTTACAAATACTTAATCCTAGTGGAGCAAGTTTAACTGGCTGGTTTAACGAGCTCAGATTTACCGCTTTAAGCTGGCTACTTATTGCGCCATTGGTATTTTTAATGTTTAACAAAATGGCAGATTTGAACCGTTTTATAACATTCGTTCTGTTCTTCTCATGTCTAGCTACCTTGTACGGTATGAAACAACTCTATCTTGGTGTGTCTAATGGCGAGCAGCAATGGTTAAATGCTGGTAATGATGTTACTCATATTTTAGATGGCAAGCTCCGTGTATTCTCTATGTATTCAGATGCGGGTCAGTTTGGCGCCTCACAAGCAATAATTGCAGTGATTGCATTAACCTTAGCACTTGGTCCTTTCAGCTTTGTTAAAAAAGTGGTTTTTGGGATAATTGCCTTATTCCTTCTTTATGGAATGGCTATATCTGGAACAAGAGGCGCTTTATTTGCATTGGCATCTGGCATTGCTTATGCGCTTTTTTTAAGCAAAAACTTTAAGGTGCTAATTGTAGGGATAGCCTTTGCCTTGGCAGGATTTGGTGTTTTAAAATACACCACCATTGGCGATGAAATTTTCCAAATCCGCCGTTTCCGTAGCGCATTAGATCCTAAAGATGCTTCGCTGAATGTTAGATTAGACAATCAAAAAAAGTTAGCCTACATATTAAAAGACTTACCATTTGGTGCTGGATTAGGGATGAGTGGAATGAATGGAATTACCTACAACGCCGATAAACCGATTGCCAATATACAACCCGACAGTTATTGGGTTAAAGTTTGGGTAATGTATGGCATAGTTGGTGTAATGATTTGGATGGGCTTTACTTGTTATATTATTGGTAAATGCAGTGGAATAGTCTGGAAACTTCAAGACCCTAAACTCCGAGTAAAAGCGATTGCGCTAACGTCAGGAACAGTAGGCTGTTTTATTTGTAGCTATGGAAATGAAGTAATGAATGCCATGCCATCTTCAGCAATTATGTTTATGTCATGGTCATTCGTATTTATTGCACCGTGGTTAGATAGTCAGTCAAAACAAATTAAAGCCGATGGAAATAATTTATAGCATCATAAACCTCTTTTTCTGGATTTTAGGTGTTTACCTATTTTTTAACTGCCTCTATTTGGCCTTTTTTGCAGTTGTGGGATTATTTTCGCTTCCAAAATCTCAGAAAACTGCTATAAATTATAAAAAAATTGCAGTGCTTTTCCCAACCTATCAAGAAAACTTTGTAATTATAGAAAGTGTAAGAGCAGCATTAAACCATCAGTATAATGGATCCTTTGAGGTGATTGTTATTGCAGATGGATTATTACCTGAAACCATCTCTGTTTTAAAAAATTTGGGAGCAAATGTAGTAGAAGTTTTCTTCGAGAAAAGCACCAAAGGAAAGGCGTTACAATTTGCAATGAGCCAGCTTAAAGATAACGGTTTCGATATCGCAATGATATTGGATGTAGATAATGTAATGAGTAACGATTGCTTAAATTACCTCAACCATTCATTTGAGGGGGGAAATAAAGTAGTTCAAGCTCATAGAACAGCAAAAAACATAGATAGTAGCTTTGCATTTCTAGATGCTTGTAATGAAGAGGTTAACAATCATATTTATCGAAAAGGACAAGCTGTTATTGGCCTATCTCCTGCATTAATCGGTTCGGGTATGGCTTTTGACTATGGGTATTTGCTTAGCTTACTGAATAATATCGGTGAAACCGTCGGAGAAGACAAACAACTAGATTTTATGATCGCTAATGACAAAGTTAGCATCGCCTATTTGAATGATGTTTATGTATACGATGAAAAGGTAGAAAATGCGGCTGTCTTTACCAAACAGCGGACAAGGTGGATTGCATCTCAAATAGAGTTTTTGAAAAAGTATGCTTTTGAAGGATTTGCGCAACTATTCAAGGGAAATGTGGAGTTTTTTAACAAAACAATACAAACCTTTTTAATGCCACGAATTCTCTTATTAGGCTTATTATTCTTAATGGCTATTCAATCTTTTTTTAACCCGTTTGGCCCTTTCAAAACATTTTGGATTTCACTATTCATCAGCATCTGCTTAACCTTATTAATTTCGGTACCCAGGAGATTTTACGCCGACAAAAGACTTTACATCGCTTTACTACAAATACCAAGAGCAATGTTTGGAATGGTGATTGCATTATTTAGCATCGGCAAAGCGAAAAAATCATTCATGGTAACGCCACACCGTAATAAAACCATAGAAAATAAAGACTAATTATGCCCTTAGAACTGCTTGCAATTCCAGCCCTGTTATTTGGTGTCCTTGGCTTTATCAAAGGACTAAATGCCTACAAAAATAAAACGTAATCTATAATAATGATGCCCTTATTAAAAAATCGAGACATAGTTATTGTTGGCCAACAACCTTGGGATACATCCATTGGAAGTAATTGTAAAGATTTGGCACTAGAATTTAGCAAGCATAATCGTGTATTATATGTTAATGCACCCTTAGATCGTAGAACGGGAATAGAACAGCGCCATACCGAAGGTGTAAAAAAACGGATGCGTATCATTGAAGGCAAGGAAGAAGGACTAGAAAAAATAGATGAAAATTTATGGGTTTACTATCCAGATGTAATCTTAGAATCTATCAACTGGATCAAAATAACAGCTGTATTTCGTTTGTTGAATAAAACCAACAGTAAGAGATACGCCAATAGCATTAAAAAAGCAATAAGCCAATTAGACATTAAAAACTTCATTCTATTTAATGATAATGATATTTTCCGCAGCTACCACTTAAAGGAACTTTTAAGCCCTACCCTAAGTGTTTATTATTCTAGAGATTACATGATTGCCACACCTTACTGGGCTCGTCATGGTAAAACTATAGAGCCTGAATTAATAAAGAAGAGCGACCTATGTGTAGCCAATTCTGTTTATCTGGCAAACTATTGTAAACAATATAATTCTAACTCATTTTATGTAGGCCAGGGCTGCGATTTCGAAACGTTTAAAAACGATGAGAGTATTCAAATTCCAGAAGACGTATTGACGATTAAAAAGCCGATATTGGGTTATGTTGGTGCTTTGTTAAGCATAAGGCTTGATGAAAATATTCTAATTCATTTAGCAGAAACTAAACCAGAATGGAGTATAGTTTTAGTTGGTCCAGAAGATGAAGATTTTAAAAAGAGCAGGCTACATCACTTACCAAATGTATACTTCTTAGGGGCTAAAAAGCCAGAAACCTTACCAGCATACATTAAGGGGTTTGACATTTGTTTAAACCCACAAGGAGTTAACCCGTTAACAATTGGTAACTATCCGCGTAAAATAGATGAATATCTGGCGATGGGTAAACCAACCATAGCAACAAAAACTGAAGCTATTAGCATTTTTAAAGACTACATTTACATTGCAGAAACAAAAGAAGATTATGTAAAGTTGGCAGAAAAGGCCTTAGCAGAAAATAACTCAGATTTAGCTAACCACCGTATCATATTTGCAAACACACATACCTGGGAGAAAAATGCAGAAGAAATTTATAAAGCAATAGATCATGTCGCAAAGCATCTCGTCTTGGATAAAAGCTAAGCCTAGTTTTAAAAAACTAGCTCATTGGATGCTCATTCCTGCCAATGAACATCGTCCAAGACTTTGGGTAAAATGGTTTGTAAACCCTTTTATTCATAAAAGAGGCCGAGGTAGCATTATTCGAAATCGTACTCGTATTGACGTTATCCCATTTAATGATTTTAATTTAGGCCATCATGCTACGATTGAAGATTTTTGCACCATAAACAATGGTGTTGGAGATATCCATATTGGCAATAATACGATTATTGGGGTAAGTAATGTGCTAATTGGGCCGCTAACTATTGGCGACAATGTAATGATCGCGCAAAATGTAATTATTTCCGGTTTGAACCATAATTTTGAAGATGTTAGTCTGCCACCATTGTTACAACATTTTAACGCTAAAAACATAGTAATATGTGATGATGTTTGGATTGGGGCAAACGTGGTTATTACAGCTGGCGTTACTATAGGCAAACACTCTATTGTTGGTGCGGGCAGCGTAGTTACAAAAGATGTTCTGCCTTTTTGTGTTTACGTTGGCAACCCTGCCAAAATGGTTAAAAAGTATAATTTTGACATAAAAGTATGGGAATCTGTTTAGATATTTTTAATAAGAAATGGCTTTAACTTCTATAATTACCGTTAATTTTCATCAAACTGAGGTAACAATAGCTTTGCTAGAATCCATCAGTAAATCTTATAGCGCAAAAAATGTTGAGGTCATTATTGTAGATAATGGCGCTGAAAAAAACCAGGACCTCATTTTCCACCCTCATTTCGATAACATAAAGTACATTCAATCTAAAGCCAATTTAGGCTTTGCGGGTGGCAATAATTTAGGGTTAAAAAAAGCAAAAGGCGACTATGTTTTTCTGCTTAACAACGACACTGAGATACCTGTTGGTTGCTTAGAAGCAATGATTGGCGAAATGGAAAGGAATGAAGATATAGGACTGTTATCACCATTGTTACTTTACTACGATCAAAAAGATTTAATCCAGTATGCTGGTTATACGCCCATGAATTATCTAAGTGCCAGAAATGAAAACATAGGCAGTTTTGAAAAAAACACTGGGCAATACGACAATCAAAGCTACGAAACAGGCTTTTGCCATGGAGCAGCGATGATGTGCCGTAAAGCAGACTTATTGAAAGCAGGCTTAATGGACGAATCCTACTTCTTATATTATGAAGAGCTGGACTGGTGTGAGAAATTTAAAAGTATAGGCAAAAAAATTTGGTTTACCGGAAGCACCTTTGTTTATCACAAAGAATCGGTAAGTGTGGGTAAAGAAAGTGCTATAAAAACTTACTTTATGACTCGCAATCGAATGTTGTTTATCAGAAAAAATACGGGTTGGCTAAACACAGTTTTGTTTTCAACTTATTTCACGCTTATCGCTTGTCCGAAAGCAGCCTTAAATTTAATTTTAAGGAAACGATTCGATTTAGCAAAATGGATATTTAAAGGTCTGCTTTGGAATTTCAC